>JBDTTN010000072.1:0-9188 GCA_039930625.1 Gemmatimonadota bacterium
TCTGCGGCTCCGAGGGCTGGCCATACAGCTCCGCCAGCGCACGAGCCACCGAGAGACCAAGCTGTGTGCCGGAGCCGAGTCCGGCATGAGTCGGGATGACGCGAAGGATCCTGAGGTGAGCTCCGCCGGTGATTCCGGTCGCTGCCAGATAGCGCTGCGCGTACTCCTGCGCTCGACCGGCGTCCGGCCCCTCCGCGGTGAGCTGTGCCTCCCGGGTCGCCTCGAGGAGCGTCGACGGTGTCGGGACCGCGGCGCCGATCCCACCGAACTTCCGCCCGAGATGGCCGCGGAGATCGAGGATGCCGAAGTGCAGCCGTGCTGGCGCCTCGACCTGAACCCGCGCGGGGCGCTCCTCCGGCGCGCTCATGCCGCCGGGGTACCGGCGAGTTTGCCGCCGATGTATGCCGTCAGCAGTGCCATCGCCCCCTGCTCCCGCGGGCCGGCGGTCTTGTCCACAATCACCTGCAGCCGTGCGAACTCGGCCCGGACCTCGGCCGGAGGAATGAGATGGGTACGGGTGGCGACGATCGCAGCCTCCAGCACCGCGTGCCGCGCGCGGTTGAATCCGAGAAATTCCCGGCGAAATCCGTGGTGGACCACGCGTGCGACGATGCGCGATCGGGGGGGAGTGTCGTCGATCGATGCCACTGCGACCTCGCGCCACGAGCAGGCGGCCTCCAGTACCGCGCCGCGCACCACAGCCGCCGGACCATGGGGAAAGATCACGTTGCCGGTGGCGCCCTGCGCGAACAGCATCACGTCGTCGGTGAGGTTGACCACCGCCGTGCCGGTCGCTTTCAGGTTCCGGAACGTGGTCGTTTCGATAAACGGCTTGATGACGATCGTCTCCTCGTCCCACTCGACGCCCATTGGGGCGCAGTTGAGCGCGCCGGTCGCGTCCATGGAGGTGAGGATCGACTCGATGATCATGGCGCGACGGTGGTGATCTCGAGATGGGACGGGAACCGCGCGCTGCGATAGACCCGGTGCGTCTGGGCCTGGAAGTCCGCCGCCCTCGCCGCAAAGATGTTAGGCACCCAGGTCTGCGGATTCCGGTCGTAGACGGGGAACCAGCTGCTCTGCACCTGCACCATGATCCGATGGCCCTGCAGGAAGGTGTAGGCCTGCTGATGCAGGTCCACGGTGAAGGGCGTGACCTGGTTGGGCACCAGCGGTTCCGGATGGCTCCAGCTCTTCCGGTAGCGGCCGCGCATGATGTCATTCGCGATCATGAACTCATACCCGCCCATGCGGGGCGCGAAGTCGCCGGAGTCGGGATAGACGTCGATGAGCTTCACCACCCAGTCCGCGTCACGACCGGTGGTGCTGGCGAAGAGCTTCGCGATGATGTTACCCGCGATGGTGACGTCCTCGGTGAGCGGCTCCGTCTGCCAGGTGAGCACGTCGGGGCGGTCGTCGGCCAGGCGCTGGTCCTGGGTCAGCCAGGTGTACCAGTCCGAACCGCGCGAATCATAGGTGAGCTGAATCGGCCGGTTGCGATAGGGCACCGGGTGCGCGGGGTCGGAAATGTATTGATCAAAGGCGGCCGGCGCCTTGGGCGGATCGAAGCTCAGCCGGCCGTTCTCGCGGAAATAGAGCGACTTCGCCGTCGCGCCCGTCTTTGGCGGCCAGGTATCAAAGGCGCGCCAGCGGTTGCTGCCGGCTTCGAAGAGCAGCGCCTCGGGGAGCGGCAGGTGGCGCTTGTCCTTGAGCCAGTAGGCGAACCACGGCGCCTGTGCCTGCTCGCGGAAGAAGGCGCCGGTCGAGTCGTCGAAGCTGATCTTGCCGAGGCTGTCTCCCGCGCTCCGGCCCCAGCCGCCGTGGTTCCATGGTCCCATCACGAGATAGTTGATCCCCTTGGTGTCCAGCTTTTCCAGGGTCTCGTAGGTCTTCAGCGCACCGTAGAAATCTTCCTGGTCCCACCAGCCACCGACGGTCATGGTGGGTACCGTCAGGCTGGTCAGATAGGTCGGCAGCGCGCGCGCCTTCCAGAAGGCGTCGTAGGTCGGATGCGCGACGAAGTTGTGCCAGGTCGGCACCGACTTTCCCTTCAGGACACTCCCGCTGACGTTCGCGAGCGAGCCGAGCTGCAGGTACCAGTCGTAGGCGTCGTAGCGATCGATTGGCACCGGCACCGAGCCGTCGTTGGAAAGCTCCATGCTGGTGGCGTACTCGAAGCCGTACGACAGCCGAAAGGCGCCCTGGTGGAAGAAGTCGTCTCCCATCCAGGTGTCGGTCATCGGCGCCTGCGGGGAGATGGCTTTCACGGCCGGGTGCGGGTTCACGCCTGCCATCGCCGCCAGCCAGCCCGGGTAGCTGATGCCGAGCACGCCGACCCGTCCGTTGTTCGCGGCGGTGTTCTTGAGCAGCCAGTCCACCGTGTCCCAGGTATCGGTGCTCTCGTCGACGCCCCTGGTGTCCTTCGGATCATGCAGCGGGCGGTTCATCACGAACTGGCCGTCGGAGCCGTAGCGGCCGCGGATGTCCTGGAACACGAAGATGTAGCCCTCGTCGGCGAGCTCCTTGAGGTAGCCCTGGAACTGCCGTCCCGGTGAGCCGGCGATCCCGTAAGGCGTGCGGACCATGATGAACGGCAGCGCCTCGGCATGGTCCTTCGGCCGATAGATGAAGGTGTGGAGCCGGGCACCGTCGCGAGTGGGGATCATGGCCATCCGGCCCTCGAAGCCGGGCACGCTGTCGGCGGGCGCCTGGGCGGAGAGCGCGGTCGCGGCCAGCGACGCGAGCAGGGTGATGCCGGCTGTGGTTGTCCTGCCGAATCTCATTGCAAACTCCAGGGGCAAGTTACGGTTGTGAGGCGGCGGGGACGTCAGTGCACCAGGTCCGACGAAGGCGGGCGCTCCGAAATCTCGGGCGCTTCACCGGTGGGCGGTGCCGGCGCGCCATCCGCGCGATCCGGCACATGCGTGCCATGGCCTCCGGTGAGAAACCAGTCCAGCATGCGGTAGCCGTATTCGGTGAGCACCGACTCGGGATGGAACTGCACTCCCACGACCGGATGCTCGGTATGCGCAACGGCCATGATCTCTCCATCCTCGGCGGTCGCAGTCACCTGCAGAGTCTCCGGGAGCGACCGTGGCGAGATCACCAGCGAATGATAGCGCGTCGCGGTCAGCGGGCTGGGGAGTCCGCTGAAGACGGAGGTGCCGGTATGATGAATCCGCGAGGTCTTGCCGTGCATCGGCCGTCCCGCCCGGACGATCTCGGCGCCATACGCCGCGCCAATCGCCTGGTGCCCGAGACAGACACCGAAGATGGGAGTCGTCGGCCCGTAGCGGCGGATCAACTCGACCGAGACGCCCGCCTCGGTGGGAGTGCAGGGGCCGGGTGAGATGATGATGTGGCTGGGCGCGAGCACGGCGATCTCCTCGAGCGTCACCGCGTCGTTGCGCTTCACCAGCGGTGCCTCGCCCAGTTCCGCGACATAGCGGGCGAGGTTGTACACGAAGCTGTCGTAGTTGTCGATCAGCAGAATCATGGCGTGGCCACCGCCCCGGCGAGCGCGGTGATGAGGGCGCGCGCCTTGTGCAGTGTTTCCTGGTATTCGCCTTCCGGATCCGAATCTGCGACGATCCCGCCTCCGGCACTGAAGGTGACTCGGCCGCCGGCTGCCACCAGCGTCCGGATCACAATGCTGGTGTCCATCGCTCCGGTCGTGCTCAGGTACCCGATCGACCCGCAGTACACGCCGCGGCGCGAGGGCTCCAGTTCCGCGATGATTTCCATCGCTCGCACCTTGGGTGCGCCGGTGATGGAGCCGCCGGGGAACGCCGCCGCCAGAAGATCAATCGCGTCCCGTCCCTGCGCCAGTTTACCCACGACGGTCGAGACGAGGTGGTGCACCGTGCGGTACCGCTCGAGCGCGAAGAGCTCCGGTACCCGCACCGTGCCCGGTCGACAGACGCGGCTCAGGTCATTTCGCAGCAGGTCCACGATCATCAGGTTTTCGGCCCGGTCCTTGGCGCTCTCGTGCAATGCGCGGGAGAGCGCCGCGTCGTGTTGCGGCGAAAGCCCGCGGGGACTGGTGCCCTTGATCGGCCGGGTCTCGACTTGCCCGCCGGTATCCACCCGCAGGAATCGCTCCGGTGAGGCACTCGCGATGCAGACACCTTCGAATTCGAGATACCCGGCGAAGGGGGCAGGATTCACCTCTCGCAGCCGCCGGTACAGGTGCCAGGGATCCTCCTCGAGCGGCACCTCGAATCGCTGCGAGAGATTGGCCTGGAAGATGTCGCCGGCGATGATGTACTCTCGCACCCGGGTTACCGCATCGAGATATCCGCGACGGGTGAAGGACGATCGGAGCCCGATGCCGAGCGCATGCTCGGTGCCTGACACAGGATAGGAGGGGGCATGCGGAGCCGGGTGGGCGGGGGAGACAAGCCTCGGCCGTGCGGCCGCTCCACCCGATGGACCGGTGAGCTGCTGCCGGACCCACTGCAGCCGCTCCGCTGCGCGCTGCGCCTTCGCGGCACCAGTCGCGGGGATGCCGGTGGAGATGAGCCACGTGCGTCCCAGGCCATGGTCCCAGGCGATGACCCAGTCGTACAGCCCGAGCATTGCGTCGGGGAGATTGAGATCGTCGTAACGCGGTACCGGGAGCCGCTCCAGCACGCCGCCGTAGTCGTAGGCGAGGTAGCCGGCGATGCCGCCCTGGAACGGCGGCAGGCCTGGAAGCGCGTCGGCGGCATGCGGCCCGAGGAGTGCCCGCGCCTGATCGAGTGCGGAGGTGCCTTCCCGCCCCTTGGTACGGATCAGCGCCACCGGTGCGGCCGAAAGAAACGAGTAGCGGCCGAGTCGTTCCGGATCGGCGGCGCTGTCGAGAAAGAGCAGCTGCCGCTGACCCAGAAATCGCTCGGCGGCCTCGATCGGCAGGGGA
This sequence comes from Gemmatimonadota bacterium, assembly GCA_039930625.1. GTDB lineage: Bacteria > Gemmatimonadota > Gemmatimonadetes > Gemmatimonadales > GWC2-71-9 > JADJOM01. The sequence continues at coordinate 4,898 of JBDTTN010000072.1, forward strand.
GCGGGGGTGAGCTCTTCCACCAGCGGCGGATCAGGCATCGGAGGCGTCGTCCGGCGGGCGGCCCGGCGTCTCCGATTGCGGCTGGTCACGAGGGTCACCCGCACGAGCCCGGTGCATGGTGGGCTTGAAGTGTTCGCGCCGGGCGTCCTCCGGCGGGGTCAGGTAACCCCAATCGAGCTGGCCCTCTTGGCGGTAGGTCTTGCCTAGTGCGATCGCCAGCCGCGCCTTCGCGAGCTCCTTGCCCAGGTAGAAGGCGTGAGAAGCATCCGCCACGCCGAGTTGATCGAAGATCTCCTGGATCTCAGTGCCGCGGATGAACCGCTCGTGATTGAAGACGGTGATCGTGTCGAGGGCGGTGAAGATCCTGAAGTTGGCGTCCTTCACCTCGGCCTGCAGCTCGCGGAGTTCCTGCTCGCTGTAGCTGAGGACCCTGGCGTCCTTCACCGTGACCAGCCGGTTGTCCACGCCCTTGGGCAGGGTCTGCTGGGTGACCGCGTAGTGCATCAGCCGGCGGGCGATGTCGATCTCGCGGACCGCGCCATGGGCCCAGGGGATGACCTCCGTCGTGAGCACCGCCTTCACCCCGACCTCCTGGCAGATCGCCATCAGGATGGCGTTCACACCGGTGGAGTCGGCGCTGGTGAGCTCGGTGATATTGCCGATCCCCATCATGAGCCCCGCTTCGGGGTAGCGCCGGTGGGTTTCGGCGTAGCGCTCCAGCGATGCCAGGAATCCGAAGCCGATCGGTTCGATGATCGGGTCGATCAGGTATTCGATGCGAGCGCGCTCCAGCGCGGCGAGCGTCGGCTCCAGCGAGGCGAGTCCGGCCCCGAAATCGGGAATCGCGACGACTTTGGTGGCGGTGCCCTTCAGGTCTTCCAGGACGTCGATATTGCTGCCGTTGACGCTGAGCACCAGCTCCGCGCCCGCCTCCACCGCAGTGCGGATCTCCGCGCGCTCGAACGAATCGATGCTCACCCGGAGGCCGCCTTCTCGAAGCTCCCGAACCAGGGTGCCAAGGTGCGGAGCCGCGACTCCGGGGGTGCAGCCGACGTCGATCACGTCGGCGCCCGAGGCGCGGTAGTGCTCCGCCTCACGGCGGACCTCGCTCTGGGTGCGCTTGGGAGCGTTGTTGATCTCGGCGAGAATTTCAATATCCCAGGCACCGTAGTTGCGTACCGCCGCTGCCTGGCCGAAGTGCTGGGGGATTTCGCGGAGGTCCTTCGGGCCCTTCGCGACCGGTACTCCGAAGCGCTCCTGCAGCAGCCCCACCTCGCCCTCCACCAGACCGGGGAGCAGGATCAGGTCGGTGCCTTCCGGGACGGTGAGGAACTTCGCGATCCACGGTGTCGTCATCAGCGCCGCGACGGTGATCTTCAGCACGGCGATCTCAACGCCGAACGGCGGCCGCATCTCCGCCAGCGTCCGGCGCAGCGCCGGTTCCGCGAGTTTGCCGGTGACGAAGAGGACGCGGCTGGGCGGCACTACTTCGGGTCGCCCCCGCGGACCCACTTGTTGGGCGTGCCCTCGAGGGCCCCACCCTTGGGCTTCCACAGCACCGCATCCTCGATCTTCGCGGCGAGTTCCCAGTCCTTGTCGGTGATTCCGCCGGCGGAGTGGGTCTGCAGCTTCACCCCGACCTTGGCCCAGGTCACCGTCAGGTCGGGATGATGGTACGCCGCCTCCGCGAGGAAGCCGATCGTGTTGACCAGTGCGAGCGTCGTGAGCCAGCCGTCGGTCTTGTATTGCCGCCGGATCCAGCCATCCTCGTAATACCAGCCGGGAAAGCCAGCCAGCTTCTCGGCGATTTCAATTTCAGTGTAGGCGTGTTCTGAGGTGGCCATAGTCACTCCTGTTGTTAGCGCTGTGGCGGGAGGGCGATTGCCCAATCGCCGAATCGCCCAATCGCCTACTCCCCCCAACCCTCACATCACATCTCCCCCGTTCACCATCAGCATCTGCCCGGTGACGTAGCGGGCTGAGTCGGAGGCCAGGTAGACCGCCGCCGCCGCAACATCCTCCGGCGCACCCCACCGACCCAGCGGGATCTGCTGCGCGATTTCCTGCTTAAAGGCGGCGGGGGCATCGTTCCCGAATGCCGTGTCGATCCACCCCGGACCGAGCACATTCACCCGGATCGTGGGTGCCAGCGAGCGCGCCAGCGACCGGCTGAAGCCGAGGATCCCGCCCTTCACCGCGGAGAACAGCTCCGGGTTTTCGCCGGCCATTCCCTGCAGCACCCGGTCCCAGGACATATTGATGATCACGCCACCGGCCGGCTGCTCCCGCATCAGTTCCGCCGCGGCCCAGGAGGCGTGCATTGTGCCGGTCAGGTCGACGCGCAGCAGCAGCTCCAGCTTCTCACGCCGGGAGAGCGCGGCGGCGGAACCGGTGAGGACGTCCGCACCGGCGTTGTTGATCCATGCATCCACGCCGCCCAGCGCCTGGCGGAGCGTGCTGACGAGGTTGGCCAGGTCGCTGCCCTGACTCACATCCGCCTGGATGACCGCGGCGCGGCGGCCGGTGGCGCGGATGTCGCTCGCGACGGCGTTGGCTCCAGGCTCGTTGGCGCGGTAGGTGATGGCCACATCCGCACCGGCTTGAGCGGCCGCGAGGGCGATGGCGCGGCCGATCCCGCTCGATGCTCCGGTGACGAGCACCCGTTTACCCGCGAGCATCGGCGGCGCGGCGTGTGGAGAGTTGTCGGGACCCATGGCTCGGCGTAACATATCGGGCCGGGCCACTCATACAAGGGAGTGAAGCGGGTGCGACTACTGGTGAGTGTTCGGGATGCCGATGAGGCGCGACTCGCGGAAGCAGGCGGGGCGGCGATCATCGATGCGAAGGAACCCTCCCGGGGCCCGCTCGGGCAGGTCGATGCCGAAGTCCTCGCGGCGATCCGCAATGCGGTGTCACCGCGGAGGTGGGTGAGTGCAGCGCTCGGCGATGTCGCCTCCACCGAGGATGTCGCGCGCGCCTTTGCGGCGGTCGCCGTGCCGGTGCGATTCGTGAAACTCGGCTTCCGCGGGGTGACGGACACCCGGCGCATCGAACGGCTTCTCTTCGACGCGGTGCGCCGAGCCGATTCGCATGTGGGGCGGCCACGGGTGGTGGCGGTTGCCTACGGCGATTACGCGAGGGTGGAAACCGTTCCGCCAGTCGCGCTCCGCAAGATTGCGCAGGCGAGTGGGATCGGCGGGCTGCTGATCGACACCTGCGTGAAGGACGGGCTTTCGCTCTTCGACTTCATGGAGCCGGCGTCGCTCAACGACATCGGGAGCGCACTGGCCGCGGATGAACTGGAGTTCGCGCTGGCGGGCAATCTCCGGGTGGACCGGGTTGCATCGGCGCTGAAGGTCGGCGCCACGATCTTCGGGGTCCGCGGGGCGGTGTGCGAGTCGAATCGGCGGACCGACGGGATCGTTGAGGGGCGGGTCCGCGAATTGGCGGAATCGATCCGGCACGAACTTTCGCGTCCGTGACGCTTCAGTCCAGCTCCCCCGCCGCCGGATCCACCACCCGCCAGCGCAACCACGCAGGCAGCGCCCGGCTGAAGTAGGCGTCCACCAGTTCCGGCCCGCCCGGCGCCGGCTTCACCAGGATGAGTTCGTCCGCACCGAGCAGCGTGGCCAGATAGGCAGCGAGGCTGTCGCTGGTGACCTCCCATGAGTGCGGCAGCTCGTCCGCGGCGCGGAGCCACCGTGCGGGTGCCAGAATCGGAATGAGCCCCGCCGAGTGCGCCTCCCGGATGCCGGCGCCGTCCTCGACGACGCGGCCGCCGGGAATGACGTCTCCCAGCGCAAAGGCGTACTGATCCATGGCGAGGATCGCCATCCAGTGCGCGGCCGAAGGGGAGAGTGCGTGCGCGGCATCGAAGGCGCGCACCGTATCCGCGAAGGGGCCGCCTCCCGGAATCACGACGAGCCGGCGCCGGCCGCCTGCCCTGGCGACCATCTGCCCGACCCGGATCAGCGCGCCCGCGCTCGCGGCCAGTCCGCCGCCAACCTTCACCACGGTGAGGGAGTCGGAGTTCACCGGTCCATGATACCTTTGTTGGCGATGGAACTCATCCCCGTTCTTGACTTGCTCGGTGGCCAGGCGGTCCACGCCCGGCGGGGCACCCGCGAGAAGTACCGGCCGGTGCACTCGGCGCTGCTGCCCGGCCGCGCCGGTGACGCCGTCGCCCTCGGGCGCGCCTACCGCACCATGCTCAGCGCGACCAAGTGCTATGTCGCCGATCTCGATGCGATTCAGGGCTGGGCCCCGCAGCTCAAGCTGCTGCAGTCGCTCG
>JBDTTN010000073.1:0-9187 GCA_039930625.1 Gemmatimonadota bacterium
TGGAGTCCCGACGGAAGTCGCTTCGCCTACACCCGGTTCGGAGCCGGCGTGGGCAGTCTGGTGCTTCAGACAATTGCGACGGGGCAGAAGACAATCGTCACGGGGACGACGACCGCGTTGAACATCACACCGGCGTTCTCGCCTGACGGCCGGCTGCTCGTTTACGCGCGCTCCGATGAGAGCGGCACCGATATTTTCACTGTGGATGCGACGCAGAATTGTTGCGCGCAGCGGTTGACCGTGGGCCGCTATGCCGATAATCTTTCCCCTACCTTCGCCCCCGACGGGCGAAGGCTGGCGTTCGTCTCCACCCGTTCCGGCCAGCCACAGATCTACGTCATGGCCCCCGACGGTACCGACCAGGAGCTGCTGGCGCCCTTCGACTTCGGTGCGACTGGCAGCTCCAACGCACCGGAATGGTCGCCGGACGGAGCGAGCGTCGCGTTCCACCGAGAGGTGACTCGTACGCCGCAGATCCTGATCCTCGATGTCGCGAGCCGGAAAGTCCGCCAGCTGACATCGTCGGGACGCAACGAAGATCCGACCTGGGCGCCGGACGGCAGGCACGTGGCGTTCGTCTCGGACCGCAGTGGTCGGCGGCAGCTCTGGGTGATCGATACGGTCACCGGCCGCATCCGTCAGCTCACGTTCGTCGGTCAGGTCCGTCTCCCGGCGTGGTCTCGTCGATTTGCGGGTCCCGCCCCAGTCATCAACTGAAGTCTTCCGGAGGTTCCATGCGTTCTCCGTTCCGCCTTGCCCTCGCGATCGCGGCCGTCGTCGTCGTCTCGGCCTGTGGCAGCAAGAAGCCACCCGAGCAGCCGGCGCCGCAGCCGACGACTCCCGCACCGTCGACTCCCGCACCGACGCCGCCCGCGCCCACGCCCGCTCCGGTAACCCCGAGCGGACCGACGGCGGAGGACGCCGCCGCCGCCGCCGCCCGCATCACCGCTTCCGTACTGGCTGAACTCGGAACGATGGTGCACTTCGATTTCGATCAGGCCGACATTCGCACCGACGACAAGATGCTACTCGATCGCAAGGCGGCGATTCTCGGGGCCAATCAGGGTCTCCGCGTCACTATCAGCGGCCATGCGGATGAGCGCGGGTCGGATGAGTACAACCTCGCCCTGGGCACCCGGCGTGCAGCCGCGGTGAAGACCTATCTCGCCAACAAGGGGATCGATGGAGGTCGCCTGACAGTCACCTCCTACGGCGAAGAGCGGCCGCTGGCAGCCGGGCACGACGAAGATGCCTGGGCCCAGAACCGCCGGGCCGAGTTCGAGCCGCCCATGGGCGCCGCCAACCTGCGCATGCCCTGATGCGCGGCATTCACGCACTCGCGCCCTGTCTGGTGCTGGTCGCCCTTGGGGGCTGTGCCTCCAAGGGCGACTTGCGCCGGGTGGAGGACCAGCTACTCCTGAGTCGTGCCGACAATCAGCGGGCGGACTCGGCCCGGGCCATACAGCTGGGCGAGATCCTCGCGGTACAGAGACGGATCATGGATTCGCTCGACGCCGTGGGGCGGAACCTCGGGCTGGTCGGCCGCCAGGTGGCGACCTTCAAGGGTGATGTGGCGAACGATCTCGTCAGCATCCAGCAGCAGCTGGTGCAGGTCCAGGCGCTGACGGGTCAGAGCCAGCAACGCCTGACCGAACTGCAGACTCAGGTGGAGGCCCGCAGCGAGCAGCTGAACACTTCCTCCACCGCACCGGCGGATTCCGCTGCTCCGGCGCCGGTGCCGGCCCCCCCGGGTTCCGGGCCGACCTCAGCCTCGCCATCGGCGGAGCAGATCTACTCGGCATCGCTGCAGCAGCTGCGCCGGGGCAGCGCCGGCACCGCTCGCATGGGATTCCGCGAGCTGCTTCGGCTGTATCCGACCCACGCACGGGCCGGCGACGCCACCTACTTCATCGGCGAGACCTTCGCCGCAGAGTCCCCTGATTCCGCCACGATCTACTACGGGAAGGTGGTGGACGGCTTTCCGCAGTCGCCGCGCGCCGCGAGTTCACTGTACAAACTCGGGTTGCTGGCGGAGCGCCGGAAGGATGTTGAGGGGGCGCGTGCCTATTACCAGCGCGTCGTACACGACTACGCTCGTTCGGACGAAGCCGCTCTCGCCCGTGACCGCTTGAAGACGCTCGGCCGCTAGCGCGGCTCCAGGGAGTTCGATGACAGGCCCCAGCGCGGAGATGCCCTTCCTCGAGCACCTCGAGGAGTTGCGCCAGCGACTGGTGCGGACGCTGCTTGCGGTGGTGGCGGGCTTCCTGGTTGGATACTGGGCGGTGCAGCGGTTTCAGGTGGTGAACCTCCTGAAGGCGCCGATCGCCCCCTACCTTACCGTCACCAGCGGCAAGCTGGTGGTGACCAGCCCGACCGAGGCGGTGATGATCACGCTGAAGCTGGCGCTGATCCTCGGCCTCGTTCTGGTCTCCCCGTACATCATCTTCCAGATCTGGGGATTTCTCTCCCCCGCGCTCTATTCCAAAGAGAAGCGCCTGGTCATCCCGTCCCTGCTCGCTGGAACGCTCATGTTCCTGGCCGGGTCGGCGTTCGGGTTCACGGTCCTCCTGCCGCAGTCACTCCCGATCCTCTTCAGCTTCCAGTCGGAGGGGCTCGAGAACCTCATCACCTTCCAGGAGTATTTCAGCTTCGTGGTGCAGCTGGTACTGGCGATGGGACTCTCGTTCGAGATTCCCCTGGTCATCATGCTGCTGACCGCGCTGGGTATCGTGGATCCCGGAGGGCTGAATCGTTTCCGCCGGTTCGCCATTGTGCTCTCGGCGACGGCCGGTGCGATTCTCTCGCCCGGAACCGACATCCTGTCGATGATCCTGATGACGGTGCCGATCCTGTTGTTGTACGAGATCGGCTTCGTGGGGTCGTGGCTGATTCACCGCCGCCGCCTGGCGCGCGCGGCGTCGGCCGCAGCCGTGCTCGCCCTGCTCGTCTTTTCCGCCGCTTCGCTGTCGGCGCAGGAGCCCACTCCCAAACCTCGCCCGGTGAAGCCGGTCATCACTGTGCCGGGGGACACCTCCCGTACCGATTCCACGCTCGCCGACTCCACCAGGCGTCGGCCGGGACAGGCAGTAGATACTGCGAGCGCGCGCCTGCTCGGTCTGCCGACGGCACCCAGGCGCACATTCGCGCCTGACGATTCCGTGGTCACCGAACTCCTGGGCCGCAAAGGCTATCAATCCACCCGGTTTCGCTCCGATTCCGCGACGGTCTTCGCCGACGAGCGGCGCCTGCATTTGCGCGGCGCGGCCAGCACCAGGCGGGGGGAAACGACGCTGGAGGCGGATTCCATCGCGTACCAGGAGGCGGATTGCCTCATCCGCGCGACCGGTGATCCCGCCCTGTTCGACAAGGAAACTGTGTTGACGGGATTCGGCGGCATTCGCTACAACACCTGCATCCGCCGAGGGGTAGTCTCCGATGCGCTGACCAGCTTCAAGCAGGGGTCGACGGACTGGTTTCTCCGCGGCAATCTGGCGCAGGACTCGAGCGCGTCCCGCCTGTATGCGTCGGACGGTGAGATCACCAGTTGTGACCTGCCCGAGCCGCACTATCACTTTTCCGCGAAGGAAGTGAAGTGGATTTCGAAATCGGTGATGGTTGCGCGGCCCGCGGTGCTCTACGTCCGTGACGTCCCGATCCTGTGGCTGCCCTTCGTGTTCCAGGATGCGAGGACCGGGCGCCGATCGGGGATCCTGGTCCCCCACTTCGGCCTCAATGATATTGTCAGGCAGAACCCGGGCTACAACAGGCAGATCACCAACATCGGCTACTACTGGGCGCCCTCGGCGTACCTGGATGTCACGGCGAAACTGGACTGGTACTCCAACCGCTACGTGGAGTACGGCGGCTCCATGGAGTATCGCTGGCTGGATCGGTTCCTGAGCGGAGGGATCGGATACAGCCGCACGGTGGAAAGCGGCGGTCGCCGTTCGACCAACATCCGCTGGGACCATCGGCAGAATTTCGACGTCTCGACGTCGCTGAACGTCAGCTTCAATTACATCAGCAGCGGATTCGTCCAGCAGCGCAATTCGGTCGATCCGCTCCAGTCAACCCAGCAGATTCTCAGCGCGGCCAACTTCACCAAGCGGTTCTCCTGGGGTTCGGTGGCCCTGGGCGGGAACCGGCGGCAGAATCTGTCCGATCAGAGCGTCTCCATGCAGCTCCCATCGCTCTCGGTGTCGCCCAAGCCCATCGACATCGCCCGCGACATCACCTGGTCGCCGGGACTCTCGGTCACCAACAATTACGAGAACCACTTTCCGATCACGCCTAACCCGGTCGTCGTTCTGCCCAACGGGACGATCGATTCGCTGTCCACCACGCGGAGCAGCCGCACCACCACGGTCGGCTTCCAGACACCGATCCGGTTCGGCGGGTTCAACTGGTCGAATACGCTCAACTACAACGATCGGAAGGACGAGGGCCCTCAGGTCATCGGCGGCATCAGGGTTCCAGATCCCACCACGCCCGATCCGACCGATTCCATCACGGTGAGCCAATTCACCAACGGAGACTTCGAAAGCGCCATCGACTGGCAGACCGGCATCAATCTGCCCACGGTGTTGCGGAGTACCTGGAAGCTGCAGCCGAGTGTCGGGATCGTGAACTCCACCAGCCAGGGCGCCTTTCTGATCCGCAACCGCACTACCGGCGGGCAGTGGGTGCGGCAGGGGAAGCGCTTCAACTTCGCGATGGCCGCCTCCCCGACATTCTTCGCGTTTTTTCCCGGATTCGGGCCGATCCAGCGGATCCGTCACAGCATTTCGCCCAGCATCAGCTGGAGCTACAGCCCGGCAGCCTCCATCGATCCGGCATATGCGCGGGCCCTCGCGCTGCCCGGCCAAACTGTGAGGCTGCGGAGCGATCCGACCCAGTTGCTGAGCATCGGGTTGTCGCAGAACTTCGAGGGCAAGTCGGTCCGGCGAGTCACCACGGACAGCGCATCGGACGCGACCGCCGATGTGGACAATGCGAGGCGATTCCGGATTCTCGGCATTCAGACCAGCCCGATGCAGTACGATTTCGAGCAGGCCAAGCTTCCCGGCAAGACTGGCTGGCGCACCAAGTCGATGACCAACCAGTTCCAGAGTGACCTCCTGCCAGGGTTCAACCTGAGCCTGACGCACGATCTCTGGAACGGAGATGTCGGATCCGACACGTCACACTTCTCTCCTTTTCTGCAGGCGGTGACGGCGAGCTTCGCAATCTCCGGCGGGACCGTCAAGTCCATCCTCGGGCTCTTCGGCCTCGGCGGGAAGCGCGATTCCACTCAGCACAACGAGGCGCCGCCGCCGTCCTACATCGCGAGTCAGAGCCGCTACGGCCGTTCCCCGGCCTTCAACGGCGCCGGCGTCGAACAGACCCTGGGTGTCACCACCAACCATCGCTTTACCGCCAACTTCAACTACAGCCTGTCGCGGCAGCGCCCGCTGCGCAATCCGCCGGCCGGTAGCATCCCGCCAAAGGCGCAGCAGAGTCTCGGATTCAGCACCGCGTTCGCGCCAACCGCGTTCTGGAGCGTCTCCTGGTCCACTCAGTACAACATCACCGACCGGAAGTTCGAGGCGCAACAGGTACGACTCGAGCGGGTGCTGCACGAATGGCGGGCGGGGTTCAACTTTCAACGCGCTCCCAATGGCAACTTCGCCTTCTACTTCTCGGTCTACCTCTCCGATCTACCGGATATCAAGTTCGACTACAATCAGACTTCGTTCGATCGATAACCGGAGCCCCGAGCGTCGACACTGGAAGACAGTGTCGCCGGCGGAGGGTGCACGAACCTGGTCGGGTGCTCGGAGCTGGAAACTTCAAGTGGTTGTCGGGCAACGAGTTATGCAGGCCGCCAGCCGATGGCACCGAGCATGCATTGCGGTCCCGCGTTCCCTCTCTGGAGCCGTTCATGCGTTCGTCCTCGTGGGCAGTGCCCCTGCTGCTGCTGGCCGCCTGCAGCGAAACCCAGTACACCGGGGGCGGTGGCGCCCTCGTTTCCCCACCCAGCAACGTCGCGTACACCGTCGAACCGAGCGGCACCCCCGGGTCACCTGACGGGGTGCTCCTGACCTGGGATTTCGACAACGATCCGAATCTGGCCTCGTGGAACGTCTACTCGCGCGGGAGTACCTCCGATCCCTATCGGCTGCGCGGCACCACGACCTCCAATTCGTTTCACGATGCGGGGATCCCCCACCTGCAGTATTACGTGACGGCCGAAGACATCGATGGCAATGAGAGCTCCAGCAGCAATGTGGTCACCGTCGACGAGCGGTTGGCACTGCAGAAGCCGACAACTCTGAGCAGCACGACGCTCAATGGCGCGATCGCGCTGTCCTGGTCGGACAACGCCTACCAGGCCGATCCGGCGCGATTCCGGATCTACCGGGTCTACAGCACCTCATATGATCTGGACCTGAACCTTTGCGGCACCGGCTGGTTCCTGGAGGGCACGACTGTCGCCCCCGAGTTTATCTCGAGCGCGCTCACCAACGGCGTCCCGCGCTGTTTCGCAGTGTCGGCGGTGAGTCAGGAGGGGTTCGAGAGTCTCTGGTCACCGCTCCGCAGTGATACTCCTCGACCCGACGCGCGCAACGTGCTGGTATACGCCCGGCAGAGCCAGGACGCCGGGAGCGGCTTCCGATTCTGGCGGGATCTCAATGCCAACGGTCAGGCGGAGACCGGCGAGATCGGCCTGGTCCAGAGCGGTTCCTCAGCGCTCAACGATTTCTCAGTGGAGCGGGACGTTACCGGGGCACTCTTCCTGACGCCGGTCCGGAGCGGCACCGGCGTCGCGGTCTATGGCAACCTGCCGGTCGCGGATCTCACCAGCATCGACTTCGCGCCGAATATCAGCTATGGAGTCGGTGGGATTCAGGCTCTTCCCGGCTGGGGCTATGTCTTTGAGACAGATGGTGGTGACGGCTTCTTCCGGTATGGCGCGGTGAGAGTCACTCACGTAGGCCAGAACTTTCTGATCCTCGACTGGGCGTTCCAGACCGACCACGGCAATCCGGAGCTGCTCCGGGCCCCCTGACCGGGGTGCGGATTTGAGGCTGAGCAAGCGAGGGATCTTTCCGGATGCGATTGGGAGGATCCCTCGTTCGTTCCCCGTCACTCGGGATGCCAGCGCCCAGCCCGCCTGTGTACGTTTCCGCCATGACCGATCCCACCCTCGTACTCACCGGAAATACCCTCTCCATCGCCGATGTGGTGGCCACCGCCCGCAACCCATCGGCGACGATTCGACTCGATCCGGCAGCGCTCGCGGCCCTGGGGAAGAGCCGGGCGCTGGTGGAGCAGGCGATCGCCCGGGGCGAAACGATCTACGGCATCAATACCGGCTTCGGGAAGCTCGCGAACGTCCGCATCCCCGCCGACCAGCTGGACCAGTTGCAGATCAACCTGATCCGCAGTCACGCGGCCGGTGTCGGTGACCCGATGCCCCGGGACGTCGTCCGGGCGGCAATGCTGCTCCGCGCCAACGTTCTGCTCCGACCGACCAGCGGGGTGCGGCCCGCGCTGGTCGAGGCGCTGGTCGCGCTTCTGAATGCTGGCATCGTTCCTCTGGTGCCGGAACAGGGCAGCGTCGGCGCCAGCGGTGACCTGGCGCCGCTCAGTCATATCGCCATGGCGCTCATCGGCGAGGGCGATGTCCTCGGCAACGCGCCCGGTACGGTGGCCCCCGCCGCAGAGATGCTCCAACGTGCGGGCCTGGCGCCCTTCCGCTTCGCGCCGAAGGAGGGGATCAGCTTCATCAACGGAACCCAGGCGCAGACCGCACTGCTCTCGCTCACGGTGCATGACGCCGAGTCGCTGTGGCGCTCCGCAGTGGGTGCGGCCGCAATGAGCCTGGAGGCACTCCAGGGGACGCCGACGCCGCTCGATCCGCGCATCCACGAGGCCCGCCCTCATGCGGGTCAGCTCCTGGCGGCGTCGCTGATGCGGTCGCTGCTGGCGGACAGCGAGATTCGCGAGTCCCATCGCGAGAACGATCCGCGGGTTCAGGATGCCTACAGTCTGCGCTGCAGCCCGCAGGTGCTCGGAGCCGTGGCTGATGCGATCCGTTTCGCACGGGAGGTCGCCGCGATCGAGCTCAATGCGTCGACCGACAACCCGCTGGTCTTCTCGAATGGCGATGTCCTGTCCGGTGGCAACTTCCATGGCCAGCCGGTTGCGCAGGCACTCGATTTCCTGAGCATCGCCCTCACCACGCTGCAGGCGATTGCCGAGCGGCGGGTGGAGCGGCTGGTGAATCCCGACCTGTCGCAGGGACTGCCCGCTTTTCTGACGCCGGATCCCGGGCTCTCTTCCGGCTACATGATGGTGCAGATCACCGCAGCGTCCCTCGTCGCCGAATCGCGTTCGATCGCGATGCCCGCCAGCATCGGATCCATTCCGACCGATGCGAACCAGGAGGACTTCGTTCCGATGGGCATGGCGGCTGCCTACAAGGCCCGCCGCATTCTCGCGAACGCGCAGAAGGTCATCGCGGCAGAGTTTCTGTGCGGAGCGCAGGGCCTGGATTTTCTGCGGCCGTTGCGGCCGGGGAAGGGGGTAGAGGTGCTCTACCAGCGGGTGCGATCATCCGCGGGCGGCGTGGCCACGTTGACGGCGGATCGACCCCCGGCCCCCGATCTGGCCCGACTCGCCGGCCTTGTGGCCCAGGGCGAGCTTGATCCCTTCCCCGGTTTACCTTGCTAGGGCTGGGAGCCGCCCGTATCTTCTAAGTAGTGGTCTATCATGGGCCTCCACCCTCTTACCCGCCCCGCTGGATGAACTTCGAAAAGCTCAAAGAGACCGCCCGGAAGTACGAGCAGAAGGAAGAATGGCGGCGGGCCATCGAGGTCTATCTCCAGGCAATCCGGGAGTTTGAGGCCGGCAATGATCCCGTGCCCGACCTCTCGGTCTACAACCGGGTCGGAGATCTCTACCTCAAGGCCAACGAGCCGGGAGCCGCGGTTCAAGCCTACGAGCGCGCGGCGGATCTGTACGGCGAACAGGGCTTCTACAACAACGCCATCGCCTTGTGTGGCAAGATCCTTCGGGTGAACCCCGGGCGGATCCAGACCTACCTCAAGCTTGCCTACCTGCACGCTCGCAAGAACGTCGTCATCGAAGCGAAGAAGAACCTGCTCGAATACCTCGAGCGGATGAACACCCTCAATCAGCTCGA
>JBDTTN010000074.1:0-9044 GCA_039930625.1 Gemmatimonadota bacterium
TCTGGCGCCAGCGGATCGGTGACAGCGTCGCCGAGCAACTCACGACGGGTCCCGGCTACGCGTACCAGCCAGACTGGGCGCCGGACGGATCGCGGGTGGTATACGCCAACTATCGCGACGACGCGGTGGAGCTGCGGTTGCTCGATGTCAACTCGCTGGCGGATGCCCCGCTGGTCGTGAACGGGGCCGTGAACGTGGATCCCCGTTGGTCGCCGGACGGCAGCCGCATCGCGTACGTCAGCACCGCATTCGAAGGCCGGTTTCATATCTGGCTGGTACAAGTTCCGAGTTCCGGGTTCCGAGTACCGAGCGAGAAGGGATCTAGTCCCACACCCGGAACTCGGAACTCGGAACTCGGAACCCCTGAACGCCTCACGCCCGATGTCGACTCTGGTCTCCCCCGCTACTACTACAGCAGGTACGACCACTACCTCTCACCGACCTGGTCGCCCGATGGCAAGGAGCTAATCGTCGTCTCCAATCGCGGGAAGATCTGGGGGACCGGTGGGCTCTGGCGGATGGAAGCAAAGGCGGGTGCGCCGATGCGGCTGGTGCACGACGAGGAGACCAACTGGAAGGCGCATCCCGACTGGGCGCTTGACGGCAAGCGGGTGGTCTACTCCAGCTACCTCGGCCGCCAGAGAAACCAGCTCTGGCTCACCACCGCAGATGGCGGTGACGAGATGCAGCTCAGCTACGGCGACTTCGACGCGACCAACCCCCGATGGTCCCCGGACGGACAGCGCCTCGCATATATCAGCAATGAGCTGGGGAACACAGCGCTCATGGTGCTGGCTGTTCCCGGCGGCGCCAGCACTCGCATCGAGGCGGTCAGGCGAGTCTATCGCGAACCGGTGGGCCGCCTCGCCATCAGCGTCGTGGACGGTGCCACCGGAAGGCCGATGGCCGCGCGCGTCTCGGTCACCGCGGAGGATGGACGCGGTTTCGTTCCGGATGATGCGTGGCGGCAGGCGGATGACGGCTTCGACCGGAAAGAGCGGAAGTACGAGCTGAGCTATTTCCACACTCCGGGTGCGAGCACGCTGACGGTTCCTGCCGGGAAGGTGACGATCGTGGTGACCCACGGCCTGGAATATGGGGTGGCTCGCCAGTCAGTCACCCTGCCGAAGGACGCGCGCACGCCGGTCACGATTCGCCTGATCCGGCTCATCTCCCTGCCGGGGTGGACCTCCGGTGACCTGCACGTCCACATGAACTATGGCGGACACTATCGCGCTACGCCGACGACGCTCGCCCTGCAGGCGCGGGCCGAGGGGCTCAACGTGGTGGAGAACCTGATCGTCAATAAGGAGGACCGGGTGCCGGATGTGAGTTACTTCACCGGGCGCCCCGATCCGGTCTCCACTCCGGACTTCCTGCTGCTGCACGACCAGGAGTTCCATACCAGCTACTGGGGCCATACCGGAGTGCTCGGTCTCAGCCGCAACCTGCTCCTGCCAGGATATGCGAGCTACGCCGGGACGCCGGTCGCAAGCCCCTTTCCCGATAACGCCACCGTCGCCGACCTGACGCATGCGCAGGGCGGACTCTTCGGCTACGTACACCCATTCGACGAGTATCCCGACCCCGCCGATACCACCGTCCGCCTCACCAACGGCCTCCCGATCGACGTCGCACTCGGCAAGGTGGACTACTTCGAGGTGGTGGGATTCAGCGATCACCTGGCCACCTCCCGCGTCTGGTACCAGCTGCTCAACTGCGGCTTCCGGCTCCCGGCCGGCGCCGGCACCGACGCGATGACCAACTATGCCTCGCTCCGCGGACCGGTGGGGACCGACCGGGTCTACGTGCAATCGGGAGTGCCGCTCAACCGCGCGCAGTGGTATGCGGCACTCAAGGCGGGGAAGAGCTTCGCGACCAACGGGCCGCTGCTGCAGTTCAAAGTTGGTGAAACGGAGGTCGGCGGCGAAGTGATACTCGCGGCGGGGACGCACCGGCTGCCGATGCGGGTCACGCTGCGTTCGCTGGTTCCGATGGACCATCTGGAGATCATCGGCAACGGCGCGGTCGTCGCCTCAATCCCGCTCCGTGGGGAGAGGACCGCCGCGGATACCACGGTCATGGTCGATGTCACCGGCAGCGGCTGGTATCTTCTCCGCGCCTACCGGGAACAGGCGATTGAACCGGTGCTCGACATCTACCCCTTCGGCACTACGAGTCCGGTGTATGTGTCGGTCGCCCGAAAGCCGGTTCGCAGCGCGACCGACGCTGCCTATTTCATCCAGTGGCTCGATCGGCTCGCGGCGGATGCCTCGGCGCACCAGGGGTGGAACACCACGGGGGAGAGGCGGGCAGTGCTCGACCGCATTCGCCAGGCGCGCGAGGAATTCGAGCGTCGGCGCAGTCCGTAGCGGAAGCAGCCGGATCAATCGTAGGATTGATCGGCGTATCACTCTCAAGAGCGTGTGTGAGGCAGGACCATTGACCGGCCCTCCATCACCCGGCATATTAGCCCGCGGCTGGAGCACCTGACCCGCCGGCCGAGACATACGTCCCGTGAAGGGACGATCCATCACGAGTGAGGGACCGCCTCACCAGTGGACGGTGCATCGGCTCAGGACGGCCGAGCATCGTCCATTTTTGCGACTCACCGCGCGCCGCCCGACGGGTAACGCGCTCTGACACAAAGGAGCTTTGCATGCTGGAGACTATCGCCATCATCCTGCTTGTTCTCTGGGCCCTGGGCATGGTGAGCAGCTATACGATGGGCGGGCTGATTCACATCCTGCTGGTCGTCGCGATCGTGGTCATCCTCATTCGGGTCATTCAGGGCCGCAAGGTGATCTGACCTTGGTGGTCCGTCGCGCAGCTCCGACCGCCGCAACCGTGTGTTCCCGGCGGTCGTGGCGGCGCCCCGCAGGATTGTGCGGGGTACTCCTGCTCCTGGCCGCGGATTGCAGTCAACTCAAATTTCTGAAGGCGCCATCGGTGCCGGTGCCGCGCGGATCGTCAGTACTGATTCGCGGCCCCGCCTATGACAGCACCGTTCCCGTCCTGGTGGACGCGGTTGCCGACTGGCCGCTCTACAACCGCAGTCTCGACGGCAGCAGGGCGTCACCGCTCACCGACATCACCACGGACAATGTGGGCCGGCTCGTGCGAGTCTGCGACATCGGCCTCGACGAAAAGGCGGACCTCCAGTCCGGCCCGGTGGAGGTGGGTGGCACGCTGTACCTCACCACCGCACAACACACCTACGCGATAGACGCCACCACCTGCAGGTTGCGCTGGAAGTACAGCTACGCCTATGACCCTGGCCCCGACTTCGACCTGAAGGTCAACCGCGGTGTCGCCTTTGCGGCGGGGCGGCTTTACCGCGGGTCGAATGACGGGCGGGTCTACGCCATCGATGCTCGCACCGGGCGCGAGGTCTGGAGCGTCGTGGCCGCGAACCCCCGGCAGGGCGAGACCTTTCCCGCGGCGCCTGTGGTATGGAAGGGTCTGGTCCTCATCGGAAATGCCGGCGGCGACAACTTCGGCGTGGTGGGGAAGATCATGGCCTTCGACACTGCGGACGGTGGCAGGCGATGGAGCGTTCCGCTGGTGCCGGAGTCGGGTCCGGCGGCCGCGACCTGGCCATCGCATACCGAGGTGATCCCCAAGGCCGGCGGCGCGACCTGGACGAGCTACGCCGTGGACACCCTGACCGGTGACCTGGTGCTCGGCACCGGCAACGCGGCACCGGACTTTCTGCTCGCCGCGCGGAGTGGTGCCAATCTGCACACCACCTCCGTGGTGGTGCTCGACTCCCGCGACGGCACCCTGCGATGGGCCCGTCAGCTCGTGACCGCGGATATCCACGACTGGGATCTCTCCGCGGCGCCATCGTTGGTGACCACGAGGGGCGGCAAGCGGTTGGTCGTGGAAGCGGGGAAGGACGGTTACCTGCACGCGCTCGATCGGACGACCGGTCAGGTGGTGTACCGCGCCGAAGTGGCTACCCACGAGAATGTGGAGACACCGCTCGGTCCGAAACCCACGCGCTTCTGCCCTGGCGTCAACGGCGGCGTCGAGTGGAACGGGCCGGCCTTTGCAAAGGCGGCGAATCTGCTGGTGGTCGGTTCGATCGACTGGTGCACCACGGTGACGATCGCACCGGTCAGCGCGCTGGAGGGGAAGAGCGGGCTGCCGTGGACCGGTTCGTCGGAGCTGCGCCACCCCTTCGGAGTGCCAGACACGACTCGCTCGGGCTGGCTCACCGCGGTCGATGCGGAGAGCGGCGCGATCCGCTGGCGGTACAAATCGTCCGTGCCGCTGGTCGCGGGCGTCACGGCCACTGCCGGCGGGCTGATCCTCACCGGTGACTTGAAGGGCGATGTGCTCGCCTTTGAGGCCGCGACCGGGAAGCTGCTCTGGCACGATTCAACCGGACTGCCGATCGGTGGAGGGGTCGTGACCTACCGGGCGGGTGGCCGCCAGTTCGTCGCCGTGGCGGCCGGGATGCATGCGCCGACCACCTGGCAGATCGAAAGCGCCCCGGCCCATCTGCTCGTGTATGCCCTTCCGCCTTGAATCGGGGCAGCCCCACCGCCGAGGCCTGCTCGGGCATGCGCGGTGGAAGCAGCAACGTGATGACTCGCACGGGAGTGACCCATGAACACAATGCATACTGCGTACTGCTCGATCAACATCAATGCTCCCGCCGGCAGGATCTGGCAGGCGCTGGTGACGCCGACCGAGATCAAGGAGTACATGTTCGGTACCACCGTTGTGTCGGATTGGAAGGAAGGGAGCCCGATCGTCTGGAAAGGCGATTGGAAAGGCAAGCCATACGAGGACAAAGGCGTGCTGCTGCAGGTGAAGGCGGAGCAGCTGCTGCAGTACACCCATTTCAGTCCGCTCGCGGGGCTACCTGATCTTGCAGAGAACTACCACACCGTCACGATCGAGCTTGCGGCTGACGGAGCCCGCACCGGCGTCACGCTCTCCCAGGACAACAATCCGACCGCCGAAGCGCGCGAGCAGTCGGAGAAGAATTGGGACACGATGCTCACGGCGCTGAAGCAGCATGTGGAGACTGGGAACTAGGGCGCCAAGTTTTCGCGCCCCTGATTACTCTTCCGGGATCGCCTCCCCGGAGACCCTGCCGTGCCTCTCGCCCGATTCGCCGTCGTGCGCCTTCTCCTTGCGTGTGGCGGTTTGGCCGCCGCTCCCGCCGCGCTCGCAGCCCAGGACCTCATCGCCATCAGGGCCGGGCGCCTTGTCGATGTCGAACGCGGTGAGGTTCGTACCAACCAGGTGATCCTGGTCCGGGGCGAGCGAATCGAATCGGTGCAGCCCGCCGGGGCCCCGATCCCCAAGGGTACCACGGTGATCGACCTCTCCGCCTACACCGTGACTCCGGGGTTGATCGACTGCCACACTCATATCGCCGATCCGATCGAGACCAGCAGCGCCGCCGATCCGCTCACGATCTCGGCGGCACAGAGCGCATTCTGGGGAGTGCGAAATGCCCGCGCGACACTCCTGGCGGGCTTCACCACCGCCCGGGACGTAGGGGTCTATCGCGGCTTCACCGACATTGCCCTCCGAAATGCAATCAACGACGGCACCGTCATCGGCCCCCGCATGAAGGTCGCGGGCGCCTACGTGACCGTCTCGAGCGGTGGCGGTGAGGTCACCGGCCTGGCCGCGGACGTGGTCGTGCCGCCCGATTTCCGGCGCGGCGTGGCCAATTCCGCTCCCGAGGTGCGCCAGCGGGTGCGCGAGATCCTGAACGCTGGCGCCGACTTCATCAAGATCATTGCGACGGGCGCAGTCCTCGCTCCCGGGACCAAGCCGGGTACACCCGAATACACCGAGGAGGAGATCCGCGCCGCCGTCGACGAAGCCGCCAACTACGGGACGTTCGTCGCGGCCCACGCGCATGGCGCCGAGGGGATCAAACGGGCGGCGCGGGCGGGAGTGCGGTCGATCGAGCACGGCTCGCTCGCGGACGACGAGGCGCTGCAGATCATGAAGGATCACGGAACCTGGCTGGTCGCCGACATCTGGAACGGCGACTACATCGACTCCGTAGGAACCCGGGACCACTGGTCGGAGGAGATCCTCCGCAAGAATCGCGAGACCACGGAGACCCAGCGCGTCGCCTTTCGGAAGGCGGTCGCCCTGGGCGTCAACATCGCCTACGGCACCGATAGCGGCGTGTACCCGCATGGCCTCAACGCCCGGCAGCTTCCGTTCATGGTGAAATACGGCATGACGCCGATGCAGGCCCTCCAGTCCGCGACGGTCAACGCGGCCCGGATGATGAATTGGGACGCTGAGGTCGGTTCGCTCGCTCCCGGGAAGTTCGCCGATCTCATTGCCGTGAAAGGGGACCCGCTCGGCGATCTCGGCCGATTCGGCGATGTGTCTTTCGTGATGAAGGGTGGACAGATCGTCAAGCAGGATGGCAAGGCGGTGCGCTGACGGAGGGTACCCGTATGAGGCTGATTGTCCTGGTGACCTGCCTGCTGCTCGCCGCCACGGCGTGCCATCGCCCCAGGCCGGAGATTGAGGCCGACCCCGCCGCCGGTGAGGTCGCCATCCGGATCGTGAACCACAACTTCTCGGACGTGGTCATCTATCTCGATGAGCGGGGTCACCGATCACGGCTCGGCCTCGCCGGCGGCGAAAATACCACTCTCTTCTTTCTTCCCTGGCGGCGCGTCGCCACCGGGACACTACGACTGCTGGGCGATCCCGTCGGCGGCTCGACGATGCTGAGAACCGATGTGCTCAGCATCCGTGCGGGCTCGCTCGTGGTCTGGACCATCGAGAGCAGTCTGGCTCAGTCGAACGCGGCGGTGTATTGAGGCTACAGCAACTTGGTGAAGATCACCTGGTCATCGCCGGGGGCGTAGAAGTCGGGCACTCGGGCGACGGCCTGGTACCCGCGCGCCAGATAGAAATTGCGGGTCGGCGTGTAGTCGGGACGACCTGACGTGTCGACAGCGATGAGCCGCGCGATACCGGTCAGGCGCCGCTCCATCTCCTCGGTCAGCGCGGTTCCGACCCCGTGGCCGTGCGCCGCGGGATCGACCGCCAGCCAGTAGAGATCCCAGGTGCCTTCGGTGCACGGCGTCTGTCCCCAGCAGATCCAGCCGACGAGTCGGCCATCCAGCTCGGCGCCGAGACCGTAGTAGGGACGGGGCGTAGTAGGGGCGGAGCTAAGCTCCGCCCCTACCAGCCCCGCCCCTACCCGATCATTCTCCGCCCCACCACTCGGCCCCGGATGATTCACGCAATCCGCAAACACTTCACCCGCGATCCCCAGCTCTTCCTCTCGGAAGACGCCGGTTTCGCGGGTGAACTGAAGAACTCGGTCCGTGTCGGCGCTCGTCAGGTCCCGAAGACGAGGGCGACCGCCGGGACTCATGACGGTGGGATGCTGGCCGTCGCTCCGTTGCCGTTGGCCGGCGCGCCTGCAGCGAGCGCCACGGCCGCCTGGCGCGACGACGAGCGCGAAAGCGCCTCATCCACGATGCGACAGACCAGCTCGTCGTAGCCCCAGCCATTCGCCTTGGCCATGCGGGAGAGGCCCGCCGAGTCCGAGATATCCGGGTTGGGATTCACCTCGAGCACGAACGGCTGCCCCGCGGCATCGACCCGCAAATCCACGCGGCCGTAGCCTTCGGCGCCGCAGAGATCCTCCCATGCCTGCCGGGCTACTGCGACGATCCGCCTGTGGATCTCGGGTGTGACGTCCGCCGGACAGACCGGCACCGAGCCGAGATCCTCAGGGCTGCCGGTGTCCCACTTGGCGGAATAGGTGAGGATCGGCCAGCTCCCCTCCGGCATGTTGTCGAAGCAGAGCTCGGCGATCGGCAGCACCATGTCGCCGATGAAACCGACGTTGAACTCCCGCCCCGCGACGTACTCCTGGATCAGCACCTCGTCCCACTGCTCCACCATCTCCGCCAGCCGCTTCTTGAGGGCCCGCTTGGTGGTGCAGACCGAACCGGAGTCGATGCCGTTGCTGGCATCCTCGGCAGCCGGCTTCACGATCACCGGCAGGGTGAGATCGGCCGGGACCTTGTTGCCGTTGGAGAGGACGTAGCGCGGGATGGGGGTGCCGCTGCGCGCGAGCAGAGTGTTGGAGACATGCTTGCGATGCGCGACGGTCACCGCCCACGGCTTGCAGCCGGTGTACGGCACGCCGGTCAGCTCGAGCGTTGCGACCACGAAGTCCTCGAACTTCGAGAGGCCGCCAATCCCTTCACAGAGATTGAAGATGGCGTCGGCACGGCGAACCTTGGGGAGCCAGCTGAAGTCGCTGGGGGCGCGGACCGGGACCAGGCAGGTCTCCCAGCCACGACTGCGGAGGGCGGATTGTACTTCTTTGGCACTGTCCAGGACCGAGGCGACATCCTTGGGTTCCCAGGTGTCCCAACCACCATCGAACAATATGGCAACTTTCAAGCAGCGGCCTCCGCAAGCAGGGATCGGCCGCTGATACGCCGCCAGGCGATATCCGCGACCGTTCGGATCAGTTCGTCGTAGCTCATCCCCGCGGCACGCGCCGCCTTGGGGAAGCAGGAGTTGTCCCGGGGATCGGGCAGGATGCCGGGAAGCGGATTGAGCTCAACGACGTTGGGAGTGCCGTCGGCGTCACAGCGGACGTCGACTCGGCACCAGTCCCGGCACTCGAGCGCGTGGTACGCGCCGAGGGCCGCGTTCCGAATCTGGGCAGCAAGTCTCGCGGGGACCCGCGCCGGGCATTCGAACATCTCCAGCGGGTCGGTCGGGTCGTCCCAGATCCACTTGGCCTCATAGCCGTAGATCGGGGGCGCACCCTCGGGGAGTTCGTCGAACCGCATCCCGACGATCGGGAGGCAGCGGGCGTCCTTGCCGTTCCCCATGATGGCGACGGTGAATTCGCTGCCGGGGAGGTAGGTCTCGATCAGGACCGGCTCGCTGTAGGTGCTGAGCAGGTAGTCCACCTGCTTGAGCAGCTCCTTCCGGTCCTTGCAGAGGCTCTTGACGCTCACGCCCTTGCCCGAGCCCTCGAACGCCGGCTTCACGAAGAGGGGGAAGGGGAG
>JBDTTN010000075.1:0-9036 GCA_039930625.1 Gemmatimonadota bacterium
GGCATGCCTGGAGTTCGCTGAAGCATGCCTCGGCGGGCCAGGCTCGAAGAATCGACCCTCCAGCCAGAATCGGTACAGCTCGGATTCGATGGATGCGGGATTGTATTGCGGCGGGAGCGTCGTGTCGGTCATGCGGGCCGGTCGGTCGCGTCAGAAGCTGGCTCAGCGCCATCGTCCTCGCCGTGCACCAGGAGGCAAGTCACCAGGGTGTCGATGCCCGGAGCCTGGCTCACCAGCCGCATCGCGCGGGCCCGGAGGGCGCGGGTGGGTACCCAGCCGTGCAGCTCCACGATGCCGGGGCCCACGCCGATCGGCACCAGTTCGAGGCCCTTGAAGTGCAGGTCGCGCTCGAGCGTCAGACGGGCGGCGCGGGCGGTTTCCGACGGCGAGAGCCGAGGTGCCCCGGGCTGCGTGACTCGGCGCAGCGTGCGCCCGGCGCGCTCCCGTGAGAACGGGCCCAGCCATTCGCCCAGGGCGAAACCGGCGGCGACACCCACCACGGTGCCGACGAGGGCCCAGGCGAGAAGCTCCGAGGAGTTGGGACGGCGTGACATGATCGTGAATGTGCTCTTACGCTGGTCGTCGGCGAGCAGCTAAATTAACACCATGAATGAAGATAATACGCAGGTGAATAGCGTCGGCCTCGGGCGCTGGACGATCTTTGCCATTCTGCTCATCGCCAGCCTGGCGGGGTACTTCGCATTTTCGCCCCGGGTCGCGCCGGCCATCCGACCGCCCGCGGCCCAGGACCAGCCATGAGCACGGTCCGCCTGACCCTGCCGGATGGAAGCGTGCGGGAAGTCGAGTCGGGGACGACGGCGCGCGAGGTCGCCCAGTCGATCGGCGCGGGCCTGGCCCGCGCGGCCCTCGCCGCCCGGGTGAACGGCCAGATCCGCGATCTCAACCGGCCGATCACCGAGGATGCCACGTTCGCGGTTCTCACCGACAAGGACCCGGACGCGCTTGAGGTGCTGCGCCACTCCGCGGCCCACATCCTGGCGACGGCCGTGCGGGAGCTCTTTCCCACCGCGGGGATCGGCTTCGGTCCGCCTATTGAGGACGGCTTCTACTACGACTTCGAAGTCGGACGGCCCTTCACTCCCGAGGACCTGGAGTTGATCGAGAAGCGGATGGCCGAAGTCACGACGAAGGACTACGGCTTCGTGCGTGAGGTGGTCGATCGGGCCGAGGCGAACCGACGCTTCAAGGATGATCCGCTCAAGCTGGAGCGGATCCGCGACCTGGGCGACGACGAGACGATCACGGTCTACACCGACGGACCGTTTGTCGACCTCTGTCGCGGTCCCCATATCCCGAGCACATCGCGCCTGAAGCACTTCAAGCTGCTCTCGGCGGCCGGGGCCTACTGGCGCGGCGATTCCAACCGGCAGATGCTGCAGCGGATCTATGGCACCGCGTGGTTCAAGAAGGAGGACCTGGAGGCCTATACCCACCGGCTTGAGGAGGCGCGGAAGCGCGACCATCGCAAGTTAGGCAAGGAGCTGGACCTCTTCGTCTTCCATCATTTCGCACCCGGCGCACCCTTCTGGACCGATCGCGGCACGGCGATCTACAATACCCTCAACGCCTACATGCGGGAGCTGCAGCGGGACGGCTACCAGGAGATCAAGACGCCGCTGCTCTACAACAAGGGGCTGTGGGAGATCTCCGGGCACTGGGGCAAGTATCGCGAGAACATGTTCCTCGTCCAGAACAACGAGACGGGCGAGCAGGACATGTCGCTGAAGCCGATGAACTGCCCCAGTCACCACCTGCTGTACGCGACCGGCAAGCACTCCTACCGCGAGCTGCCGATCCGCTACAGCACCTATGATGTGCTGCATCGCAACGAGGTGAGCGGCGCGCTCGCGGGCCTTACCCGGGTGCGGCAGTTCCAGCAGGACGACTGCCATATCTATCTGATGGAGTCGCAGATCGCCGACGAAGTGCGCCAGCTCACGCGCTTCATTCTCGACTACTACGCCACCTTCGGGCTGACCGCCGCGCTCAAGTTCGCCACTCGGCCCCCGCAGCGGATCGGCGATGACGCGATGTGGGACCGGGCGGAAGCGGCGCTTCGCGCCGCGCTCGAGGCGACCGGGCTGCCCTACGAGCTCAAGGCCGGCGATGGCGCCTTCTACGGGCCCAAGATCGACTTCGACGTCGCGGACTCGATCGGCCGCACCTGGCAACTGGGCACGATCCAGCTCGACTACGCTGCGCCGGAGCGGTTCGACCTCAAGTACGTCGGCGAGGATAACCATGATCACCGTCCCGTAATCATTCACCGGGCCGTGAACGGATCGTTCGAACGATTCATCGCGATTCTCATCGAGCACTTCGCCGGCGCCTTTCCGCTCTGGCTGGCGCCGGAACAGGTGCGAGTGCTGCCGATCTCGGATGTCCAGGAGGCGGCGGCGAGCAAGGTGCATCGCCTGCTGCGGGACGCCGGGCTGCGCGCGGTGCTGGGAGCCGGGAACCAGACGCTCAACTACCGGATCAGGGAGGGGGAACTGCAGCACGTGCCCTATATGGCCATCGTGGGTCAGCGCGAAGCCGATAATGGCACGGTGGCGATCCGGGTGCGCGGGGCAGGGAACAAGCAGGAGATCATCCCGGCGACCGAGTTCGTCGCGCGGCTCGCCGAGCAGGTGCGGAGCAGGTCGCTGACTCCGTAGACTGGCCAGCACGCCTCCATGGTGAACGCAGGAAAATACCGCGGCCCCCGTCTCAGTCGACGGGGGCCGGGTTGTTGGTTGGTGCGGGCCCGCTAGAGTTTTCGGGCGATCTTCTGCTCCACCTTGCCGACTGCCTCCTGAACCACGCCCTTGGCCCGGTCGATTTTGCCCTCGGCCTGGAGATCCTCGTCTTCGGTGAGCTCTCCGATCGTTTCCTTCGCGTCGCCCTTGACCTGCTTCACCTTGCCCTTGAGCGACTGCTTGATGCCTTCCTTTTCCAAGCGCCGGTTCGGCATACTTCCTCCCTCAGAGGACCTTTCGGCCCTGGATCACCTGTAGAATCACGACCACAATTGCCACCACCAGCAGGATGTGGATCAGGCCGCCGAACGCGTAGCCGCCCACCAGACCCAGCGCCCACAGCACGATGAGGATAAGCACGACTGTCCACAGCATTTGTCCCCCTTCCGAGCCGGGAGCGGTCGAGGCTGCGACTCCACAGGAAGACTCCTGGGACAATTCGCGCCTGCTCCGCCCCGTACTCCGAAAGAAGTCTGGCATGGAGTGCGTGAGGTAAGGATGAATCCGTCGTGCGACCTTCCAGCAACACCGGTCTCGCGCTGATGGGGGTGATCCTTCGGGCGAGATCCCTTTGGAGGCGGCCCATGGTGTGATCAGCGCCGCACGTCGGGCTCCCGTCACTCAAGGGCTCGGAGTATGCTATTTTCCTCGCGAGGTCGTAATGAATCCGTTCGGAACCGGCCCCCACTGTAGCTCCCGGGCCACCACCTGCGCGCGGCCGATGGCTACCAGACAGAACGGTGCTGAAGCATGGTGATCGTATGGACGGTGCTCGCGGTGGTCGGGGTGCTGGTCGCATTTCTGGTGGTGCAGTCGATCTACCTCGGCGCCGTGCTGAAGTGGGAGGATGAGCAGTCGGTCGGACTCGGCTACTACGGCCTCGCGCCGGCCGGGCGGGAGGCCTTCAAGCGCAGGCTGCGCCTGCACGCCCGCCTGGTCGCACCGCTGCTCAAACTCAATGCCGCCGGCGCCAAGCTGGACTTCCGCA
The DNA here is from genome assembly GCA_039930625.1 of Gemmatimonadota bacterium. Lineage (GTDB taxonomy): Bacteria > Gemmatimonadota > Gemmatimonadetes > Gemmatimonadales > GWC2-71-9 > JADJOM01. Next base: position 3,748 of record JBDTTN010000075.1, read on the forward strand.
AACTCCGCTTCCTCTATAAGGGGATCGCGGGGCCGCATGGCAGCTGCAGCGAGGAGAGCTTCGCCAAAGGCAACGCCTACCATGCGCGTCCCGACGATATCTTCGTCGTTACCCAGATGAAATGCGGCACCACCTGGATGCAGCAGATCGTGTATGAGGTGCTGAACCGGGGCCGAGGAAAGCTGATCGAGTCCGGGACTGCGATGTATGCAGTCTCGCCATGGCTGGAGGGTCGCAAGAGCGTCTCCCTGGAGCAGGCGCCGGTGGTCGGCAGCGAACGCCCGTCCCGGATCATCAAGACCCACTTCCCGGCACAGCTCTGCCCGTTCTCCCCCGCTGCGCGCTACATCTACGTCGCGCGGCACCCCGTCTCCTGCTTTGCCAGCTGCATCGACTTCATCGTCACCAATGTCGGCGGGATGGCACCGGCGACCGAGGCATTCGAAGCCTGGTACTGTTCCCCGGATCTCATGTGGTGGGGCACCTGGCCCGACCACGTGAAAGGATGGTGGGACCGCTCCGCGCGGGATGGGAACGTCCTGTTCGTCTATTTCGAGGAGATGAAGCGGGATTTAGCCGGCACCGTCCGGCGGGTCACGGAGTTCCTCGGGATCGACCCGCTCGCCGACGTGGAGATGGCGCAGGTCGTCGAAAAGGCGGGCTTCGCCTACATGCAGCAGCACCAGGACAATTTCGAGATGCATCCGCCGCACATCCTCCAGACCAACGCCGAACTGTTCGTGAGCGGCACCGCCGATCGCCACAAGGACGTCCCCGCCGAAATCCGCGACCGCATCCTGGCCTGGAGCGCGTCGCAGATGGCGGGGCACTCCTTTCCGCTTGCCAAGGTCTATCCCGATGTGGCTGAGGCGGGCCGGCCGGCGGTGTAGCCCGCGCCGACCGGCCCCATGCCGCGCACCGCACTCGCGCGCATAGTCATGCAGCATCTACCATCTCATCGCCTCTTCGGTCATACTTCGGCCCTCGGAATCACCATCCTTATGAGGGTCCATTGAGCGACGCTACCACTCCCGTCATCCTCAGCGCCTGTCGCACCCCGATTGGTAAATATCTCGGCGCGCTCGGCGGCTTTTCCGCGCCGCAGCTTGGAGCACTTGTCATCCGTGAGGCGGTTCGCCGTTCGGGTATCGATGTCGCGGCGGTCGAGGAGGTCATCATGGGCCAGGTGGTGCAGGGCGGCTCGGGGCAGGCGCCCGCGCGCCAGGCCATGATCCACGGCGGTATCCCGCCGGTGGTCCCCGCACTCACCATCAACAAGGTCTGCGGTTCCGGACTCAAGGCGGTCATGCTCGCGTCGCAGGCCATCAAGGCAGGCGACGCGCAGTGCATCGTGGCCGGCGGACAGGAGTCGATGTCGTCGGCGCCGCACTATCTCTACGGCTATCGCACCGGGATCAGAGCCGGCAATCAGACGATCGTCGACGGCATGATTCACGATGGGCTGTGGGATTCGTTCGGCAAGAACCATATGGGCGAGTATGCGGAATACACCGCGGAGAAGGCGGGGGTGACGCGGGCGGACCAGGACGAGTTCGCCTACCAGAGTCACCGCAAGGCGATCGCGGCGCAGGAGAGCGGCAAGTTCAACGCCGAGATTGTCGCGGTGGAGATCCAGGGGAAGGGCGGCGTCACCAGAGTTGCGACCGACGAGTCGCCCCGGAAGGACACCAGCCTCGAGTCCCTCGCCAGGCTCAAGCCGGTCTTCAAGAAGGACGGCAGCGTAACTGCCGGAAATGCGCCGGGGCTCAACGACGGCGCCAGTGCGCTCATCGTCACTTCGCTTGCATTTGCCCGCGCGCACGGGCTCACTCCCATGGCCAAAGTCACCCACTACGCGACCGGTGGCGGTGAGCCCAGGGACCTGTTCTTTGCGCCGATTTTCGCCGTGCAGAACCTGATGAAGAAGGCCGGAAGCACGATCGGCGCCTACGACCTCATCGAGGCCAACGAGGCCTTTGCGGTGCAGGCGCTCGCCGATGGCCGAGCCCTCGGCTGGGACTGGGATCGGGTGAACGTGAATGGCGGCGCGGTTGCGTTAGGGCATCCGATCGGTGCCAGCGGCGCGAGGGTGCTGACTACACTTTTGTACGCTCTCCAGGATCGCAAAAAAGCTTCCGGCCTGGCCACCCTCTGTCTTGGTGGCGGCAATGCCGTCGCCCTTACGGTCGAAAGGATCTGAACCGATGAGCCGTCCTTCGCTGCAACTGCCGGCGCAACAGGCCCCCACCGCCCAAGTGCGCGGGGTTCCGCTTCGCTGGCCGCTCACCCTGATCGCGGCCGCGGCGATCGTGGCGCTCTCCGCCCAGGTCGCGATTCCGGTGCCCTTCTCGCCGGTGCCGATGACGCTGCAGGGACTGGCCGTCATTCTGGTGGGCGGACTCTTCGGGGCGGCAGTCGGCGCCGGCGCGCTGGTGCTCTACCTCGTCGCCGGTGCTTTCGGCGCTCCGGTCTTCTCGGCTGGGCACGCGGGCCTTCCCTGGCTCTTCGGCCCGACGGGCGGCTACCTGCTGGCCTTTCCGGTTGCGGCAGCGGCTGTGGGCCGACTCGCGGTCCGCGGCCGCTTCGGCCAGTCGCTGCTGGCGGCGTTTGTCGGGATGGCGATCATCCACCTCGGCGGCTGGGCCCAGTTGACGCTCCTCTCAGGAGGCGCCAGCCGGGCGGTCGCGCTAGGCGTCACACCATTCATCGTGCAGGACCTGCTGAAGGTGGTGCTCGCCGCCGTGGTGCTGTGGCGGGCTCATCACGTCTTCAGACTCCGCTCGTGACCCTCGCCGCCGTGCCGGCACGCCCGTCGGCATTGCGTGCGACGGGCTGGGCGCTGCTGTATCTCGGTAGCGGCTTCGTGCTGATGGTGGTGCTGACAATTCTCGGCGCCAAGCTCACCGGTGGTTTCGATTCAGCGAGCAGCGGACCAAGGCTGCTCGTGATCCAGACCATCAGCGGGCTGCTCGCCTTCGGGTTGGGAACGTGGGCCATTGGCCGACGCGGGATCGGACTTTCCTGGGAAGAGCTTCGCTGGGCACCTGTAGCCGGGGCGGGGCGCGGATTTGCGCTGGGACTCCTGCTCGGGAGCATTCCGGCAGCGCTGGCCCTCGGACTCTCGCTCCTCGTGGGTGGCGCTCACTTCGTGCCCGATGTCGGGAGCGGGCAGGATTACCTGGTCCAGGTCGTCAGAACCGGGCTGCTGCTCGCACCCGCCGCACTGCTCGAGGAAGTGATGTTCCGGGGCGTCGGGCAGGTGGTCCTCGCGCGGTCCATCGGCCGCATCCCGGCGCTGCTGCTCCTCTCCAGCCTCTTCGCGATGGCCCATCTGCGGAATCCCAACGGCACGACGCTCGGACTCATCAACATCGCGCTGGCCGGTGTGCTGCTCGGCGTGGCCTTCTACGCACCGGGCGGCATCTGGACGGCATGGGGTGCGCACCTCGGCTGGAACGCGACCCTGGCGGCACTCGATGCGCCGGTGAGCGGGCTGCCGTTTCGAATTCCACTCATCGACTACCAGCCCGGCGGCCCGCAGTGGCTCACCGGCGGGACCTTCGGTCCCGAAGGTGGCCTGCTCGCGACCGCGACGATCGCGCTCGCCACGGTCGCCGCCTGGCGCTGGAGCGGAAAGGAGCTGTCGTGAAGGTTGCCGTGATCGGCGCGGGTACGATGGGCAATGGCATTGCCCAGGTCTTCGCGACCTCGGGCCACCAGGTGACGATGATCGATGTCTCGGCCCAGGCACTCGACCGGGGCCTCGCGGCGATCAGGACCAGTTTCGGGCGCATGGTCAAGAAGGGGAGCCTGGGACAGGATGCGGCGGATCTGGCTGCGGAAAGAATCATCGTCGCGACCACGCTGGACGATGCGAGTGGCGCCGAGCTGGTGATCGAAGCGGCGAGCGAGAATCCAGCCCTCAAGTTCCAGATCTTTCAGCAGCTCGATCAGGTTTGCGCTGCAGGGGTGATCCTCGCCACCAACACCAGTTCCATCTCCATCACCGAGATCGCCGCGAAGACCCGGCGTCCCGAGCTGGTGATCGGCATGCACTTCATGAACCCGGTCCCGGTGATGCAACTGGTCGAGATTATCCGCGGGCAGGCCACCAGCGACGCCACCACCCAGAAAGTGATGGAGCTGAGCGCGTCGCTGGGCAAGTCACCGGTCGAGGTCAACGACTATCCGGGCTTCGTCAGCAACCGCGTCCTCATGCCGATGATCAACGAGGCGATCTTCTGCGTGATGGAAGGGGTGGCCAAGCCCGAAGCGATCGACACGGTCATGAAGCTGGGTATGGCGCACCCGATGGGGCCGCTCATGCTCGCCGACCTGATCGGGCTCGATACCTGCCTCGCAATTCTCGAGGTGCTGCATCGGGGGCTGGGCGATGACAAGTACCGCGCCTGTCCGCTGCTTCGTCGCATGGTCGCAGCGGGCCAGCTGGGCCGGAAGACGGGGAAGGGCTTCTACAACTACTGAGGTCCGAGTTCCGAGTTCGGCAGTTACAGCCTCGGCGCGGTCGCTCGGAACCCGGAACTCGGAACTCGGAACCCGGAACCCGGAACTCGGAACTCGGAACCCGGAACTCGGAACTCGGAACTCGGGGCTCGGGACTCGGAACTCGGAACTCGGAACTACTATGGATCCGTTCAAGGAGATGGCCACCTACTCCCACGAGCAGCTCGTGCTGTGCCACGAGCCGTCGTGCGGCTATTTCGGCATCATCGCCATCCACGACACCACTTTGGGTCCCGCGCTGGGCGGTACCCGATTCTGGAACTACAAGTCGACGGATGAGGCGATCACCGATGCGCTCCGCCTCGCCCGGGGGATGAGTTACAAGTCGGCGGTCGCCGGCCTGAATCTGGGCGGTGGCAAGTCGGTGATCGTGGGGGACAACAAGCGGGTGGACCGGGAGGCGGTGTTCCGGGCCCACGGCCGCTTCGTGGAATCGCTCAAGGGCCGCTACATCACGGCCGAGGACGTGGGAACATCGCCCGCCGACATGGAGTACGTGCGGATGGAGACCGAGAGCGTGGCCGGACTGCACGGCCGCTCGGGGGATCCTTCGCCGGTCACGGCCTACGGCGTGTACGTCGGCATGAAGGCGAGCGCCAAGGTGCGCTGGGGATCCGACAGTCTGGCGGGGAAGAAGATCCTGGTGCAGGGGTGCGGACATGTGGCCTACTCGCTTTGCGAGCACCTGCATGCCGAGGGCGCCAAGCTGGTGGTGACCGACATCGACAAGGAGAAGATGACGCAGGTGGTACGGGCCACGGGAGC
>JBDTTN010000076.1:0-8950 GCA_039930625.1 Gemmatimonadota bacterium
CAGGTCGGCATCTTCGCCGCCGGGGATGCGGTGCGCTGGCCCGATCCCCGCACCGGCGCGCTGACCGGCTGCGGGCATTGGAGCCTCGCGATGCGCATGGGTGAGGCCGCCGCCCGCAACATGCTCGGCGCGCGCGCCGCGTTCACCGCGGTGCCGTTCTTCTGGAGCGAGCACTACGACCAGCGCGTCAACTGTACCGGCAATACCGAAGGCTGGGACCGCATCGAGGTCGTGTCGGGGCTGCCGGCGGACCAGTGGGAGCAGCGCTACTGGCGCGAGGATGCGCTGGTGGCAGTGGCCACCATGAACCGCGATCGCGCGAATCTCGAGGCGGAGCTGGATTTCGAGCGACGGCTGGCGGCGAGCCTCGCCAAACCGGCATGGGGCCGGATCGCCGCGGCCCGCGGAGTGAGCCAGTGACATTGCGCGAGGTCCGGCTTTCGCTCAGCGGGTTCGGTGCGGCGCCCTCGGTGGCGAGCCTCGAAATCCGAACCCTCACGCCCGGAGAGAGGCTCCAGCGTGCCGCGATGGCACCGGCGATCGGGCTCGGGATCGCGGTCCTGGTCCTTCCGATTCCGATCGTGCACTTCGCCGTACCCCCGGTCGCCCTGATCGGCGGCGTCGTCATGGGGTTCCGGCGTGCCTCACAAGGCGAGCTGATCGCGACCGCGCACGGCGCCTGCCCCTTCTGCGGCACCGAGCAGACGCTTGGCGTGAATGGCACGGCCTACCGGTTGCCACGCAGCCTCAAGTGCCGCAACTGCCTCCGGCCGATGACACTCGACGTGGCCTGACCGCGTGGCCCTCGATCCGCCCACCGACGCTCTGGCGCTCATCACTCCGCCGGAGCCACCCCCGCCCGGCCGTCGCCTGCTCTTTCTCTGTGGCGCCGCTATTCTGCTCGCCATTGGCGCGGGACTGCTGGCCGAGGCGCTGATGGCGCTCATCGCGCTTGTCACAAACCTCGCGTTCTACGGCCGGTACTCGGCCGCGGCGACTTCGCCGGCGGGCAATCACCTCGGATTCTGGGTCGTGGTGATCCCGGTTGCCGGCGCGCTGGTCGTGGGCCTGATGGCGCGCTATGGATCGCCGGCGATTCGCGGACACGGCATCCCCGAGGTGATGGAGCGGATTCTGCTACATGAGAGCCGGATTGCGCCGGGGATCACCGCACTCAAGCCGGTCTCGACCGCGATCTCGATCGGGACCGGCGGGCCGTTCGGCGCCGAGGGGCCGATCATCGCGACGGGGGGCGCGCTCGGGTCGCTGGCGGGACAGGTGCTGCGGGTGACCGCCGATGAGCGGAAGACGCTGCTCGCGGCGGGCGCCGCCGCGGGGATGGCTGCGACTTTCGGCGCGCCGGTCTCCTCGACGCTGCTCGCGATCGAGCTCCTGCTCTTCGAGTATCGCCCACGCTCGCTTGCGCCCGTGGCGCTCGCGACCGCGACCGCCACCGCGGTGCACTACCTCTTCCACGGCATCGAGCCGGTGTTCGCGATACCGGACATCATCTCGGAGCCGGCCGGCCCCGCGCTCGTGGCCTACGTGGTCCTCGGGGGACTCGTCGGGCTGATCGCCGTGCTGGTGACGAAGGGACTGTACGCGATCGAGGATGGCTTCGAGCGGCTGCCGATCCACTGGATGTGGTGGCCCGCGATCGGTGCCCTCGCGGTGGGACTCGCCGGCTGGCTCGAGCCTCACGTGCTCGGAGTCGGCTACGACAACATCACCGCAATTCTCGGCGGCAGCCTGGTGGGCCGGGCCCTGCTGGTCCTGGCCGTCCTCAAGTGTGTGGCCTGGGCGATCGCGCTCGGCAGCGGCACCGCGGGCGGCACCCTGGCGCCGCTGTTCACGATCGGCGGCGCGGCGGGGTCCCTGCTCACCGGCGCCGCGATCGCGACCTTCCCCGGACTCGGCCTCGACGTCAGGATCGGCGCCCTCGTCGGCATGGGAGCGATGTTCACCGGCGCGTCGCGCGCGCTGCTGACCTCGATCGTGTTCGCGTTTGAGACAACACGCCAGCCGCTCGGACTCCTGCCATTGCTCGCGGGCTGCACGGGCGCGTACCTCATCTCGCTGCTCCGGATGCGCACGACCATCATGACGGAGCGGCTGGCGCGGCGCGGCGTGCCGGTGATCACGGAGTATGCGGTGGATCACCTGTCGCAGGTCGCCGCCGGTGAATTTGCGAGCCGCGGAGTGATCACCCTCCCCGCCGGCCAGACACTCGCCGCCACGCGGGCGTGGCTCGCCGGCGCCGGTGCGATCGCCACCCATCAGGGATTCCCCCTGGTGGACGAGACGGGCGCGGTGGTGGGGCTCCTCACCCGGCGGGATCTGCTGGCCTCCGAGTTCCCGGAGACCCTCCAGCTCCGGGCGCTGGTGCATCGCGCACCCGTGGTGGCCAGCGAGTCGAACACCCTCCGCGAGGTAGCGGATTTGATGGTCCACGAGAAGGTCGGGAGAGTTCCACTGATCGCCAGAGATGGCAGCCGACGGGTGATCGGGATACTGAGCCGCAGCGACCTGCTGTCGGCGCATGAGCGGCGGCTGGATGCGGCACGCCCGGCAGCGCCCACATACGGCTGGCCCACCTCCGGCACCTGATCGGCTGCCTGCATCGGACTCCGTCGCCAGGCGACGGAGCTTGCGTCAGGCGTACGGATCCGTGCTCTTCTTGAGACCCGGCACGCCGCGCGCCGGCGCCACCTCTCGCTCTACTCGCTTGCCAAGCTGTGCGGTAAAGTAGGCGAGCACGTTCTCCGGCCGAGTGCGGCGGGTCGCGTGCAGCGCCCGGCGCACATCTTCCTCGCGGCGTCCCTCCAGCAGCGGCTCCACCTTCGCAAAACTCAACGTCGGATCCAGCGCGCGGAGCTGCCGCGCCACCGCCTGGCCGAAAGGCAGCTCCGGCGCCGGCGGGAAGCGCTCGACCCCGATCCGCCCCGGCAGCACCGCCGGCCGGGGAAAGCGCACGAACAGCGGCTGGGTGAAGTGCGGGTGGCGGACCATCAGTTCTCCCTTGGGGAGCGCTGCGAGCTTGGCCTTGGTGGCGGGGCTCAGCGTGGCATAGCCGGGCGAGGAGATCTCGTCCATGTCCATCCGGCCGAAGAGCGACGTCCCCGCATTGCCCACCACCCGCCGCAGCACCTGGGAGCGGAACTGCTGCGCCGAGAACAGCACCAGGCCGAGATATCGGCCGCGCTCGGAGAGATCGAGAAGCATGCGTCGCACGTAGGTCTCGGGGCCGTCGGTCGGCGCGTACTTGTTGAGCTCGTCGACGAAGACCACGACATGATCGACGCCGAGGTCGCGGCGCTCGAGGTGTTCGCGGAGTTTGGAGACAATCCGCGCGAAGACGAGATCCTGTACCACCGGCTCGAGTCCGGCGACGTCAACTACGTGCACGCTGCGGTCGGCGACCTTGCCCCAGGGCAGATCGCTCGCCTGGCCATCGTCGGTGACCAGCCCGCGCGCCCGGACGCTGATGTTGCCGAGCCGGTTGCGCACCTTGCGGATGGTGGCGAGGTGATGATTGCGCCACACCTCGCTGGTCTTCGACTGCACCTCCATGAACTCGAAGATCCGGCGAAAGAAATCCTCGAGGTCAGCGAAGCTCTTCACCTCGAGCGGCTGATCACTGAGCGTCAGGTCGTGGAACGGACGTCCGATCACCCGCTCCTTCAGAAAGTCGATGAACCCGCCCGCCTTGGCATCCACATCGTCCTTGTTCAGCAGCACCTCGGCGTAGTCGAGCACCTCGCGCAGGCCCCAGACGAGCGGGATCGTGTTGGAGGCGAGCGCTTCGTTGGTGCGGAGCGTGTTGAGGTTCACGCCGTCGCCCTTGTAAGGCGCGTAGTAGCGCACGTCGGCAAACGGCTCCGCCTCGAGCCCCAGGCGGGCGTAGAGACGCCGGTCCTCGTCGCCGAGATCCGCCGGCTGGTCCAGGAAGCAGAGATCGGGCCCCTTCACGTTGAAGCAGATCGCGGCGACGCTGCCCTTGTGCGCGGGGAACGTCTGGAAAATGCTCGAGAGCAGGAATTCGACCGCGCTCGTCTTGGTCGCGAGCCCTGAGACGCCGGTGATGTTGAGATGTGCCGCTTCCGGGCCGAGCAGAAAGTCGGCATCGAGGTAGATAGGCGACTCGAGCCCGCCAGCGGCGTAGACCCCCGCGGGAATGCCGGTGGGCTTCGCTCCGCCCATGAAGGCGTCCATCCGGAGACCCGAGACCACGTCGGCATCACCCGCCATGTGCACCGCGCCGAGTGGCACCGGCTGCAGCGGTTCTTCGGGGATCTGGCGGAGCACCGCGGCAGTGTAGAGCCGGATCTCGGCCCGTTCTGTCGGGGCGAAACTGGCGAGTTCCGGGTCACCGTCGGCGCCGATGACGTCGTGGATCGGGGTCAGCAGGTCGGAGTAGGCGAAGCCATCGGTGACGATCCCGAGCACCGTGCGCCCGGGCGCGTCCACCCGCACGATCGCGCCGATGCCTACGGGCGACTCGCGAGCGGTCCAGAAGTGAAATTGATGCGGAGTGGAAGGCTTGAATTCGGTGGCAACGACACGGCCGATGGGGGCGGGGGCGGACATGGCGGGAAGTTAGGGGAGCGGCGGAGAAAGGGGAAAAGGGAAAGCGAGAGCGACGGTCAGCCCCATTTCCTTTTGTCCCCCTCCTCGTGTCACCGCTCCCCGCTGGCCCTGAGGTACTCCTCCACCGCCCTGATGCCGTAGAGCAGCCGATCCCATCGCGGGTCGGGTGTGCTCACGGGTGCGCGCTCGGCGAGGAGCCAGCGAGAGAGCTGATCGGCCTCCGCGAGGGTGTCGAGCGTCGCGGCGGCCTCGACCCGGATGAGCCCGTGCAGGAGGTCCTTCCCTTCCCACGGCCACAGCCGCAGCGCCCAGGAGTAGACAGGCGCCACCTCATTGCCGGCGGGCTGGAAGACCGGGGTGCGCGAACCGGCGGGGAGTCGCAGGTATTCCTCGAGTTCGGTCCCGGAGAACGGCAGGGTGGCGTGACTCTTACAGATACCGATCATCCGCCCGTCGCTCGCCCACTGTGGACTCTCCGCGAGCGACCCGTCAATGATCAGCCAGGCATCACTCGCCATCCGGAAGAGGTTGCCAGCCTCGACCTCGAGCCGGCCCCGCGCGCTGTCAACCTCGCGCCGCGCCAGCTGGAAATCGAGCACCGGATGCACCGGGCCATCCTCGGGAAGGGCGACGGCGAAGTGGTCCGCGACGGCGTCGCCGAGCTGCTCCAGCACCTCCGGCCGCGCCACTACCATCCGGCGCCGGAGCTTTCCGGCGACGTGCAGGTGCCGGTCGCGCCGTTCCAGCACCGCGGCCGCGATTTCGGCGACGACCACCGGACTCGCGCCCGCGTAGGCCATCACTTCGTAGCGCTGAGTACCGTCCAGGAAGGCGACCGCATCAGGCCACGCCTCGGGGGCCCCTACGTATCGTCCCGAGATCGGCAGATCCTCGAGCAGATGTGCGAGCCGGATCGTCGCCTGTTCGGCGCGACCCTCACTGGCTGCCGGGATCCAGGTGGCGGGGGTGAAGCCGCGCGCCGCAACCGCGCGGCGGAGTCGGGTCCAGTTCCGGGTCGTCACCTCAGGCCGCCTTCGCGCCGAGCTTCTTGATGAGGGCGATGAGCCGATCGAGCGCGAGCTCCAGATCCTTGTCCGACGTCGCGTAACTCATCCGGACCCACTTGTCGTCACCGAACGCCGCGCCGGGGACCATCGCCACGCCCGCGGCCATCGCCGCCTCACAGAAGGCGCTGCCGGTGTAGTCGTGGGTCGGGGTGACGCCATCCACCCGGAAGAAGAAGTAGAACGCACCGGTCGGCTCCACGAATTCCACACCAGGCGCCTCGGCCCGGAAGCGCTCGACCACCCGGTCGCGGCGACGGCGGAAGGCGGCGACCATCTTCACCACCTCCGCTTCGACCCGCTCATCGCCGAAGGCCGCCGCGGCCGCCCACTGCGCCGGGTGATTGGCACCGGTGGTCATCTGCGACTGCAGCGCTGCCATCGTCTTGGCGATCGGCATCGGCGCGTAGGCGGAGCCGATACGCCACCCGGTCATGGCATAGGCCTTGGCCGCGCCGTAGATGAGCACCACCCGTTCGAGATACTCATCCGGCAGATCGAGGAACGAGGGCGCGGGGCCGTTGCCATAGTAGATGCGGCGATAGATCTCATCCGCGATGATCCAGACCCCATGCTTGCGAGCCCATTCGGCGATGGCCTTGATCTCGGTGGCGCTGTAGGTCGCGCCGGTTGGATTGCAGGGCGAGCAGAGGATCAGCCCCTTCACCAGCTTGTCGTACTTCTGCTCGAGGTCCTTCACACTGACCTTGAGGCCCCACTCGGGGTCGCCAGGGACGGCGACCGGCTCCGCCCGGCAGAGATGCACGATCTGCGGATAGGAGACCCACGCCGGCGACGGGATGAGCACCTTGTCCTTGGGTCCGAAGAGCGAGAAGCAGGCATTGAAGATCGACTGCTTGGAGCCGGAGCTGATCACGATCTGGTCGGGATTGATCGCCCGGCCGCCCGACATGAGCGACATGTTGCGCGCCACCGCCGTCCGCAGCTCCGGGATGCCGATATTCGGCGGATAGCGGGTGTAGCCCTTCTGGATCGCGGTGATGCCGGCCTCACTGGCCAGCCTGGGGGTGTCGAAATCGGGCTCGCCGACGCTGAGGTCGACGATGTCCTCCCCCGCGGCCCGGCGGCGCTTGGTCTCCGCGCTGATCGCCACGGTCTCGGAGGGCTTCAGGTACGCAACGTTCGGCGACAGGCTGTCCGACATGGCGGGTCCGGCTCGGGGTGGAGGCGATGGACAACGGAAACCCGCACAGCTCGGCTGCGGGGCACCTGCGGAACACCATCAGCAGTTGGGTTCTGGTGACGGTAAAGTCCTTGGGCGACGTGGCGATGTCAACTGGCTCAAACTCGGGCCGACGATTAGGTTGCACGGCCGCGGAATGACCCGCGCTGTTTGACAATCGAGGGTGGCATGTCGGGACTTGTGGAGCTGCACCTGTCACCCGCAATGGCGGGTGCGCTGGAATCGTTGGGCTACTCCGCTGAAGACCAGGCGGTACGCGATATGGTGCCCGCCGCGGCGCGGGGGACGAACCTCGCGCTGGCCATCCCGCCGGCCGCGCGCTACGCGGCGCCGGCACTTGCCGGACTGGTCAGCGCCCTCGCAGCGGGCGACTCCCGCGCCCTCGTGCTGGTCCCGCCCCACGCCCTCGCGGAGTGGGCCGCCATCCTGCTTCCACTCGCCGAGTCCGCCGGTGTCTCCGCGCTCGCGGCGGCCATGCCATCCCGCGCCACCCGCGCTCTCAAGGATGGCCGGCTTCACCTTCTCATCACCACGCCTGGCACCGCCCTGGTGCTGCTCGAGCGCAGCGCGCTCAAGGTGGATCAACTCGGGCACATCGTGCTTGCGTGGCCGGAGTTGTTTGAGCAGGACGAGGCCCTGACCGCCCTGATGCAGGACCTGCCAGCCGATGCGCAACGGATCCTGGTGCTTGCCAATCCAAGAGCGGGTCAGTCGCTCATGGAGCGCTATGCCCGGCGAGCGCTCTTCGTCGGCCCCCTCGCCAGTCCCGATGACGGCCTGAGTCAGAAGCCGATCGTCCGGGTCGCGCAGGCGGCATGGAGTCAGCGTGCCGCCGCCCTCGCCGCCGTGCTCGAGTCAGAGGACCCCGCGTCGGTCGTCGTCTGGTGTGCCGATCTCGCCAGCGCCGCGGCGGCGCGCGCGGCCCTGCCCATCGGCGATACGAGCGTGCGGGTGATCACCGGTACGGCCCAACCCGCGGCGCAGATCGTGGCGTGGGATCTCCCCACTCCTGCCGCGATGGCCGAGCTGCGCGAAGCGGGCGACCTGATCCTGCTGGTTCCACCACACGCCGCCGCCTACGTCGCGCAATCCAGCTCGCGGCAGTTGCTGGTGCGGGTTCGCGGCGGGGCCGACGACGCCCGCGAAGCCACCGCTCGGCGCCGCGCCGTGATCGAAGCTGAATTGGGCCGGGACGGGCTGGAGGGAGACCTGCTGGCGCTGGCGCCATTGTTCGAGCGCTACGACGCGGCCCGGGTGGCGGCGGCACTGCATCGGCTGTGGCACAATCGGGCCCCGGAACCCGCTCCCGTGGCGACGCTGGCGCCGAGCGCCTCGGCGCTGCCGGCAATCGCGAAGGTGTGGGTGAGCGTCGGCAAGAAGGACGGCGCGACCGCGAACGACCTGGTCGGCTCGCTGACGAAGGAAGTCGGGCTCGGCGCCGGCAAGATCGGGCGGATCGAGCTGAAGGAGGCGTATTCGCTGGTGGAGGTACCCGCGGCGGAGGCAGAGGAGATCGCCCGCGGGCTGAGCGGCAAGACAATCCGGCGGCAGAAGGTGGTCGCGAAGGTCGACCGGGTCCGTCCTACCGCCGATTCACGAGGTCCTTCAGGCTCTTCCCCGCGCGGAAAACCGGCGCGACCGAGGCCTTGATCGTCATGGCGCGCCCGGTGCGCGGATTGCGCCCGGTACGCGCCTTCCTCCGCCGGGTCTCGAAGTTGCCAAATCCACTGATCTGTACCTTGCGGCCGCGGCGGAGTTCACCGGTGAGCAGTCCTTCCGCTCCAAACAACGCTTCCACGATTCGGCCGGCCTCGGCCTTCGAGCGGCCGAGCTTGGCGGCAAGCGCACCGACCAGCTGCTGCTTGTTCACGCGGGGACTCCAGGCGCTGTGGGAAAATTCGGGGCGCAGAACATAGCGATCCGTTCCGAATCGCCGCAAGCCGCCGCGGTGGCTTGCTTGACCCGGTTACCTTCACGCCGTATCGTCACCTCTCTCCCCCCTGAAAGGCCGGCGGATGTACCACGGATCGCGTCCCGGCTGGATCGAAGTGATCACCGGCGTGATGTTCAGCGGCAAGAGCGAGGAGCTCATCCG
>JBDTTN010000077.1:0-8913 GCA_039930625.1 Gemmatimonadota bacterium
CCCTTCAGGGTCTCGAACACGCCGGCGCCACGCAGGGCATCGCCGGGGAAGCTGCGATAGCCGCGGAAATTCAGCGCATCGTCGAGATCGGGCGGGGTGAGGATCAGGTCAGCGGGCAGATCCTGCTTGTTGTACTGCAGCACCAGCGGAAAGCTGCGCACGTCCACACCCTGCCCCAGCAGGTTGGCCTGCAGGTTCTGCAGGCTCTCGATGTTGTCCTCCAGGCGGCGCGCCTGACTGTCCGCGACGAAGACGACGCCGTCCGCACCCTGCAGTACCAGTTTGCGGGTCGCGTTGTAGTAGACCTGGCCAGGAACGGTGTAGAGCTGGAAGCGGGTGGTGAACCCGCTGATGACGCCGAGATCAAGCGGCAGGAAGTCGAAAAAGAGCGTCCGATCCGTCTGCGTCGCGAGGCTCACCATGCGACCGCGTCGCGATTCGGGAACTCGGCCGTAGATGTACTGCAGGTTCGAGGTCTTGCCCGACCGACCCGGACCGTAGTACACGATCTTGCAGGTGATCTCGCGAGTGGTAAAGTTGACGAGGGACATGGTCTAGCGTCCGAAGAGGGCCCGGAGGCTCGCGTTGAGTTCCCGTTCAAAATCCGCCGCGAGCACTTCCTTCTTCTGAACTGGCTCGGGTGGTGCGGCCGCGACCAGCTCCTCCACCAGCTGATCGAAATACACCTGCACCACCCCCAGCTTGGTTTCGCTGCCGAAGACGACGAGGCCGACCCACCGGCCCCGTGGCGAGTCGAACCAGGCGAGGAAATGGCTGTAGTGCTCTCCCTGGTGGGCCACCGTCCGGAAGGGTGGCCAGTCCATCTGCATCGCCAGCTCGCTGCTGGATGCGATGATGCCCGCCCCCAGTGCGGCGGCCGACATGAGATCGAGCGCCCCGGTGAACCCGTGCTGCGCCACGACCTGTCCGGAGGTCGTCATCAGGAGCGCCAGTCTGGCGGAACTCTCGCTGACGAAGGACCGGAGCGGGCCCAGCACCCACGGTTCGATCGCCCGCATCAGGCCAGACGCTCCGCCATGCGGAGCATCTCCAGTCGGAGCAGACCAAGCGGTACATCGCGACTCGCCACGGCGACGAGGACCAGACTGGAGGCGGCGGGCGCAACCAGCAGCGATCCCTCCGAGGCCTGCAGGTGCACGAAGCGGGGCGCCCCTACCGCCGCGCTGCCGGCGAGATCCGCGGCGCGGGTGGCGAGATTCGCGGCCATCGCGGCCAGCGCGGTGCCCTTGAGCCCGCCCATCAGCGACTCCGCCACCACCAGCCCATCGCCTGACTCGACCACCATGGCGCCGCGGATGCCGCGCAGCCGCGTCAGCGCCTCGAGGAACGGTGCGTAGTTGGTCATCGCACGCGCTCCAGCCAGGCACGCGCGGCCTTGGCCGAACGCTCGGCGAAGAAAGCGAGCTGCCCCGCCGGCCGTCCCGCCTCCATGGCGGCGAGCAGACTGGTGTCGGCTGTCGGATTGAGCAGGCATATGCTCATGTCCGCGCCTTCGATCGCGAGATAGCTCCATTCGCCGAGTTCGAGCAGCTTCGTGGCCCGGCCCGCTTCACGAGTAGTCCCTGCGACAATCGCCGAGGCCTGGTCGCTCACGTCGCGCCCGTTGCGGTCGGCGAGGCCGCCGCCGAGCCGGAGCCCGTCGGAGTCCACGAGCAGCAGCCGGTCCCGGCCTCCCTCGATCCCCGCGAAGGGATCGCCGGGGCTCGGTGCCGCCGCGGTGGTCGGTTCGCTGGCCCGGGGAGGTGGCTCCTGCGGCATCGGCGCGTCCCAGATTTCCCGCCCGCCGGCGACCCGTTCAACCGCCACGCGGAGCCCCTCGTCCTGAGGATCAAGTTGCGCCGCGAATCGGAGATGATAGAGGGCATGGTCCGGCTCGCCGGCGCGATAGTACAGGAAGCCGATGCCCTTGTGGGCACCGAGATGCTGCGGCGCCAGCCGGATCACGGTGTCCCATTCGTCGAAGGCGCTGGCGTAGTCCTGCCGGTCGGTCAGAATGCGGGCGTAGAGATCGTGCGCGTCGGGCAGGTGCGGATATCGCGAGAGGCCCTGCAGCGCGACCTTGAGCGCCGCATCCACCTGACCGCGGTGACGCAGCGCCTCACCCAGCCGCAGAAAGACCAGGCTCGATGGATCGGCGGCGAACTGTGCGCTGAGCGCACGGATATCCTCAGTCACGGGACCCCCTGAGGGCGAGATCGAGAGCCAGCGCGGCCTGCTTCACGCGCTCCACCAGCGCGACCTGCTTTTCTTCCTCCGGCGGTTTGCCCGCAAGACGCTTCCACTGTTCCCATACCTGGGCCGCCTCCCGGAATCGGCCGACGCCGGCGAGCGCGAGTCCGAAGAGCCGCTGGGCCGGGGCCGACGATGGATCGAGCTGCGACGCCTGCCAGAGCGATTCAGCCGCCTCTGCGATGTGGCCGGCGGCGAGGAGCGCGCGGCCATACGCCAGATGCGCGAGTGGCTGTTGCGGATGACCGGCGACGGCCTGCTGCGCCGCCTGCACCGCTGACGCCGGGTCACCGGAGCCGAGCAGTTGATCGACTTCGCCGAGCAGGATGGGGAGGTCGGCGCTGCCGATGGCCTCCATCGCGCGGCGCGCGGGATCCTCAAGCAGGATAATGCCTGCGGTAGCCAGGCCGAAGAGCGTCCGGGAGACTTCGAACTCCGGGCGGCCCATCACCGAGGCGAGATCACGCACCGAACGCTCGCCATCGATGATGGCGAGAGTCTCCCATTCCGCCGGGAGCAGATCGAGCGGAGCGCCGGTATCGACCACCGGCGCCAGCCTGGGCACCAGGCCGAGGTGGGTGATCTTCTTCTCGATGCGCGACCATTCATCGGTGCGCCGCGCCGCTTCCATGAGCAGGAGGCCGGTGGGGACCCGGGTATCTGCCTCGATGGGCCAGTCGCCCTGCTTGCCCTCGTCGAAGGAGAAATACCCCTCGGACCAGCCTACCAGTTCGAACACAACCTCCTCGATCTGCTGGCGGACATAGCGGGTGAGATCGCGCGGGGTGACCAGGCTCTGCGCCACGAGGATTTCACCGAGCCGGCGTTTGTCGCCCGCGGTCTGCAGCGCGCGGGCACGCATCAGATCCTGTTCGCTCACCCGGGCGGCACGCACCAGGATCCGGCCCAGCGGGTGCGGGTTGCTGCGGATCTCCGCGCCGACGACGACTCCGTCCTCGAAGAAGACCGTGCCAGCATTCTGGCGCAGGTCGGAGGCCACACGGAGCGTCCCGGTCTTCCGGCTCAGATCGAGCAGCTGGAAGACGTCGTGAATGCTCAGCTCCTTGAGCGGACCTTCGATCGCCACGGGTCAGGCCGCTCCCGCGAAGATGTGGGCGAGATCGCGCGCCGAGCGGGCGTGAGTGCGCGCCGCCTGCGCGTAAGGGCCGGAGGGCTCCACCTGCACCACGCGCTCCCAGGCTCGCACCGCGTCGCCGTAACGGCGGATCCTGGCCAGCGCGATGCCCCGATGAAACAGCGCTGCTTCATGATCGAGATCGAACTTGAGCACCCGGTCCAGCGCCTCGATGGCGCGCTCGGGGCGGCCTTCATCGAGCAGCGCGCGCGCGAGCAGCAGCAGCGCCTCGAGATCCCACGGTTCGGCGAGGAGGACCTCCACCATGAACTCAACCGCGGTCGTGGGCGACTCGGTGCGCCGCAGCAGGTCGCCCATCGCCAGCGATGCTTCCATATACGTCGGCAGTAGATCGAGGGCGTGCTGGTATCCCAGGCGCGCGCCGGTCCAGTTCTCGCGCCGCTCCTCGAGTCGGCCCAGATCCAGCCAGACCTGCGGGACCATCGGATCGAGCTGCAGCGCCGCATGGCAGGCGTCGACCGCTCCGTCGACATCCCCGAGCTCGGCGGCGACCCGCGCCTCCAGCTGGAGCAGGTCGGAACGACCCGGTTCCAGCACTCGGGCCTGGCGCAGCGCTTCCAGTGCTGTGGCCGTCTGCCCGGAGGCGAGCCGGACCCGCGCGGCCACGACGAACGACTCGACATCCTCCGGCGCGAGAAGCAGGAGCTGTTCGGCGTGCTCCACCGCCTCCTGCCCGCGATCCAGCGCGAGCAGCGCACGCACCTCACCCAGCAGGGCCCGCGGCTGATCCGGGTCCAGCACCAGCGCCTGGCGGAAGCGATCGAGCGCCTCGCCGTGCAGTCCCCGGCGCGCGTACACCTCGCCGAGCAGGGTGGTCGCTCGCGCCGGCTGCGCCCCGCGCGTCAGCGCGCGCTCGATCTGAGCCGTCGCATGCTCCAGGAAACCCTTGGTGATGTAGTCGGCCGCCAGCGCCAGCGGGTCCTCCGCGGCGACCGGAGCGGGGGCCCGCTCGACCGGCGCGAGCTCGTCGAAGATCCGGTCCAGCAACCGCTCGTCGAAATGGAATTCGCCGCCGACCTGGTCGGCGGTGACATCCGCCGAAATCTCCGGGACGATGGAAATCTCCGGATGTTCGTATTGCAGGTCGATGGCAAGTGAATACTTCTGGGCGACGTAGTACGGTTCCAGCTCCAGCGCGCGTTTGGTCGCGCGGAGCGCGCCGTCGAAGTCCCCGAGATGGCTCAGCGTGAAGCTGAGGTTGTAGTGGGCGGAAGCGTTATTGGGATCAGCCTCCACGGCCCTGCTGAAGGCGTGCTTGGCATCTTCGAAGCGCTTGAGCTCGACCAGCACCAGACCGACGCCGTTCCAGGCCACCGGATGCTGCGGGTGATCGGCCAGGACCTGACGGTACGCCTCGAGTGCGAGCTGCAGCCGGCGCCGGTGGAAGAGCGCCAGCGCCAGGTTCAGCCTCGGGGCCACCAGTTGCGGCTGCAGGCGCAACGCCCGCTGAAAGGCTTCCAGCGCGCTGTCGTTGTCAGGCGTCTGGGTGCGCAGCACGCCGAGGTTGTTCCAGCCCAGGGAGTACAGGGGATCGATGGTGACGGACTGCTCGTAGGCCATCGCGGCTTCATCCCGCCGCCCGGACTGATGCAGGCAGATACCGCGCTCGTTCCAGAGCTTCGGCGATTCCGGATCTTCGGCGAGGAGCAGATCGTACAGTTCGAGCGCGGCGGCGATATCCCGGCGCAGCAGGTGGACCTCGGCCATCGCCTGCCGCACCAGCCGCTGGTCCTCGTTCGCCTCCAGCGCCAGTCGGTATTCCCGGAGGGCTTCGACGTAATAGCCCTTCTGGCGGAAGGCGAGTCCGAGGTTGAAGTGCGCCAGCGTCGCCCCTTCGGCCACCGCGGGACGCGGCACAGATGCACGCGGCGCCGGGGTGCCGTCTCCGCTCCGGCTCAGCGCAAGATTGTTCTGGGCCCGGGCCAGCGTCGGGTTGAGCGCGGTGGCGCGCGCGGTGGCGCTGCGCGCCTTCTCGTGCTCGCCGATGTCGCCATATACGAATGCGAGCAGGTAGTAGGCGTCGGCGTTGTCGGGGTTCCGCTGTACCGCCGCTTCCAGCGCCTGCCGCGCCTGCTCGGAAAGGCCCCGATTGTAAAGCGCTTCGCCGTAGTAGAAGAGGGTGACGGAGGAGTTCGGGTCGAGGGCCTTGGCCCGCTCAAAGGCGAGGGTGGCAGCCTCGAGATTGCCGCGGCCCCGCTCGGCGAGTCCGAGCTGAAGCAGGGCTGCGATGTCATCCGGCTTGCGCGCAAGGATCTGGCGGAACTCGGACACCGCCTCGTCCCACTGCGCCAGCGCCGCACAGGTGCGGCCTACTTCCCAGCGGGCGGTAAGATCGTAAGGCTCGCGACGCAGCCGCTCCCGGAGCTCCGCCAGGCGGCGGTCGTAGTACCCGGTGGCGTGGTAGGCGATCTCGAGATTCTCGGTCGCGACCTGCATGCGCGGATCGAGTTCGAGGGCGCGGAGGAACTCCTCGATGGCCTCGGCCACGAGGCCCTTCTGATAGTAGAGGACGCCAAGGTTGTTGTGCGCCCCCGCATCGGCCGGATCGATGCGGCGGGCGAACGAGCGAAGGACCGTGAGATCGCGTTCTGATGGCGCGGACCCGGTCACCGTTCCCTCACGTCAGCCGGATGGCGTCGAAGATGGCCCGGAGGCTCGCGAGGTCAGGGAGCAGCAGGAAGTGCCCGCGCAACTTGAGCCCGGGGTCCTCGAACAGGAACTGGGTCTCCACACAGAAGACGTAGTCCCGGTCGTAGCCGAAATTCATGTAGATGGAGGTGAGCACCGCGCCCATCAGGTCGATCGCGAGACTCGGCACCGAGGGTACGAGCATCATCCCCATGAAATCCGACAGCGCATTCATGTAGGCGCTGGAGAGGATGTTGCCGACCTCCTTGAGCC
Source organism: Gemmatimonadota bacterium (assembly GCA_039930625.1). Classification (GTDB taxonomy): domain Bacteria; phylum Gemmatimonadota; class Gemmatimonadetes; order Gemmatimonadales; family GWC2-71-9; genus JADJOM01. The sequence goes on from JBDTTN010000077.1 coordinate 6,308, forward strand.
CCGACTGCTCCATCTCCTCGAAGCCGGTGGTCGTGCCGGGCGGGCGCCGCAGCAGGATGTCGCACAGCGTGCGGGCGCATTCCTCCGGGAACAGCACCAGGGTGCGGCCGGTGAGGTCACCCATCATGTGCATCAGCACCGCGGCCACCACGTCGTCCGGCTTGCCGAGGATATCCGGGACTTCCTCGAGGCGGACGATGTTGACCTCTGGCACCGAGATCATGATGCGGCGATTGGTCAGCTGCGACAGCGCCGTGGCCGCGTGACCCGCTCCGATGTTGGCCACTTCGCGCAGCGCGTCGCGCTGCAGCGCGTGCAGTTCCCTCACGTCGTCCATGCGGGCCTCCTCAGACCAGCGCCGCGGGATCCACGATCAGCGCCGGGGCCCCATCCCCGAGGATCGTGGCCCCGCTGAAGACCGGGAGTGTGCCCTTCGGTGCCTCGAAGGGTTCGACCACAATTTCCTGCTGACCGATCAGGGCGTCCACCACAATCGCTGCCCGGCGGCCTCCCACCTCCACGATGACTGCCGGCGACCGGCCCGGCGGCTTCGGCCCCGTCACGCCGAACCGTTCCCGCAGGCGCACCGTCGGTACCAGGCTGTCGCGCAGCACATACGCCTCGCGCCCTTCGAGCGCCGCCACCCGGCTCGGGTGGTATTCCACCGTCTCCGCGATCCCCGAGAGCGGAATGGCGTAACGCTCCTCCCCGACCTGTGCCAGCAGCGCGCGCACGATGGCGAGCGTCATCGGCAGCCGCAGCGTGAACACACTTCCCGCCCCCATCGTGGAGGCGAGATCCACCGAGCCACCAAGGGCCCGGAGCCGCGACATCACCGCATCCATCCCCATGCCCCGGCCGGAGACATCGGTGACCTGCTTCGCCGTGGAGAAGCCCGGCCGGGCAATCACCTTCAGCAGCTGGTCCTCGCTCAGCTCCGCCGTCTGATCCGGGATCAGGCCGCTGCGCTTCGCGTCGGCGATGACCCGGCTCCGGTCGATCCCGGCCCCGTCGTCCGTCACCCGGATCAGCACCGTGGTGCGGCCGCTGGCGGCGGTGATCCGGATCAGTCCCTCCTCCAGTTTTCCCTTTGCCACCCGCTGCTCCGGCGTCTCGATCCCGTGGTCCACAGCGTTCCGCAGCAGGTGAATCAGCGGCTCGCCAATCTCGTCGAGAATCGCGCGATCGAGCTGTGTCTCCTCACCCTCGACTTCAAAGCGGACCCGTTTGCCGAGCTGCCGGGCGAGATCGCGAACCACCCGTGGAAACCGGTCAAAGACCTGCCAGACTGGTGTTAGCCTCGCCTGCACTACCTCACCGTAGAGGTCCGCGGCAATCCGTCCGATCCGCGAGCCAACCGCCTTGAGTTCGGGGGACTCAGCCGGGTCGGCGAGCTCTGCGAGACGGCCTTTGGCCACCACCAGTTCGCCCACCAGATTCATGATCGCATCGAGCCGCTTGAGATCGATCCGGATCTGACGGTTGCGTCCGGTCCCCTCGCGCCCCTTCTCGGTCTCGGCGGCACCGATCTCGACGCTGCCGACATCACCCGCGGACTCGACCGCCGCAATCAGTTCCCCGTCATCCGCCGAGCCGCTGAATTGGAAACTGAATCGGCCGTCGAACAGCTCCTGTTCGAACACCCCAAGCGGTGGCCGCACGCCGCTCACCGAGCCGATCGATTCCGCCTTGCGGAGCGCGAGGAGGGCCCGGGCTCCCTTCATCGCGGCCCCGGAGCGGACCACCACCCGCACCTCCCGGCCGGTCGCAGGCACCGCAATCGCCGCGTCCAGCTTCGGGATCGCCCAACTGCCGGTCGGCGCCGCGGCCACGGAGGCCTGATCCAGCTCACCGAGCAGAGGGGTGAAATCGAGCTGGGCATCGGCCCCGGCCAGCGCGCGTTCGGCCCCCTGCTCGAGCGCGTCGACGATCCGGAAGAAGAGGTCGATCAGCTCCCGCCCGGAGGCCGGGTCGCTGCGGAGCAGGTCGAGGATCGTTTCGCTGCGATGCGCCAGTTCGGTGAGGTTCGAGTAGCCCATCGCCGCGGCCATGCCCTTGAAGGTATGCATGGCGCGGAACAGACTGACCACAGGTTCGACGCTCGCCGGGGAGCGCTCCCAGTCCAGCAGCGCCTGGCCACAGGCGCCGAGCTGCTCACGACTTTCGGTAAGGAAGAGTGCCGCGTACCGGGAGAGGTCCATGGCGGCCTCAGCCGAGGACGCGCTGGACCGCTTCGAGAACCCGGGAGGGCTGGAACGGCTTGACCACGAAGTCCTTGGCGCCCGCCTGAATCGCCTCGACGACGAGCGCCTGCTGGCCCATCGCGCTGCACATGAGAATCCGGGCCTCAGGATGATCCTTGCAGATCTCCCGGACCGCTTCGATGCCTCCCATGTCAGGCATGACGATGTCCATCGTGACCAGGTCGGGCTTGAGCTGCCGATACTTCTCGACAGCTTCGCGTCCTGTCTCCGCCTCCCCGACCACTTCGAAACCGGCCTGGGCGAGGATGTCCGAGATCATGGTGCGCATGAAGATGGCATCGTCGCAGACCAGCACCGTGTGGCTCACGCGTCCCTCCGTAGTGCGGTTGCCGTGAATCGCCG
>JBDTTN010000078.1:0-8829 GCA_039930625.1 Gemmatimonadota bacterium
GTGGAGATCAGCGCCCGCGATCTCGGCGACGGACGTTTCCAGGCCATCATCCGCGACATCTCTGAACGGCGCCGGCTGGAGGAGCAGCTCCGTCAGGCACAGAAGATGGAGGCGGTCGGCCAGCTCACCGGCGGGATCGCGCACGACCTGAATAATCTCCTCACCATCGTCCTCGCCAACAGCGAGATGATGGCCGGCGCGCTCCCGGAGGGGCGCGCCGATCTGAAGGGCGATCTGGCCGAGCTGCAGGCCGCCGCCCGGCGCGGCGCCCAGATGATCCGCAAACTCCTCTCCTTCAGCCGGCACGCGCCCCTGACCTACCAGGTGCTCGATCTCGGCCGGGTGGTGGAAGACGTGCTCGGCACGCTGCGCCGCCTGCTCCCGGAGCATATCGAAGTGCGGTTCATCCGCGAGGTGATCCCCGTCAAGGTGCTCGCCGACGCCGGCGCCATCGAGCAGATTCTCCTCAACCTCTCTACCAATGCACGGGACGCGATGCCCCGCGGCGGCGCCCTGCAGCTTGCCGCCCGACGGGTAGACGTCGCCCGCCCGCCCGCGGGGTCGCTCCCGGGGTCGTATGCCTGCCTCTCGGTGCGCGACACCGGTGCGGGCATGGATGTCCGGGTGAAGGCACGCGTCTTCGAGCCGTTCTTCACTACCAAGCCACCGGGGGAGGGCAGCGGCCTCGGAATGGCAATGATCTACGGCCTCACCCAGCAGCACGGAGGATTCATTGAATTGGACAGCGAAGTGGGGCGCGGAACCGAGGTGCGGATCTTCTTCCCGCTCGCGTGCGAGGATCAGCCGCTCACCCAGCTCACCCCGCCGCCGACCGGTCTCCGCGGCGGGAAGGAGTGTATCCTCCTCGTCGAGGACGAGGACGGGCTGCGCCGGGTGGCGCAGCGTGCCCTGGAGAAGGTAGGCTACCGGGTAATCACCGCCGGAGACGGCGCCGAGGCCCTGGACCTCTACCGGCGACGCGCCGCTGAGATCGATCTCGTCATCACCGATGTCGTGATGCCCAAGCTGGGCGGGATCGCGCTCTATCGCGCCCTCCGCCAGGAGCGGTTCACGGTGCGATTCCTCTTCACCAGCGGGTACTCCGCCCACGAGATCATGCACGGCGACATGCCCGACAGCGAAATGACGCTGCTGCAGAAGCCGTGGACCCTCGCCGATCTCACCCATCGCGTGCGTGAAGTGCTCGACCGGGTCCAGAGGTAGCCGATGTCCCGCCTGCTCGCATTCCTGCTGCTGATCGGCAGCCTGCTCCTGATCGCCTGCGCCGCGATGCATCCCGTGCTTCCGCTCACGGGGGAAGGAGATCTCGCGCTCATCACCGCCACGCCGCACTGGTACCTCATGCACCTCGCCCTGCTGTACGCGACGGGGCTGATCATTGTGGGGATCTGGGCCCGCTGGCTCAGCGCCGGTTCCGCCGAACGACTGGGACTCGGCGTCGCCTGCGTGATTCTCGGAATCGGGCAGGCGTTCAACGGCGCCAATATCGCCTTCATGGCCGGGGCGGGGACCCGTTTCGCGGCGATGCAGGCAGGAGGCATGGACGTGCGGGCCGTCTATCAGGCGACCCACGGGTTCGCGGTGATGTGCGGGCGGATGGCGGGATTTCTGGTAGCGATCGCCGCCGGGCTCGCCGCGATGGCCACCGCGGTGAGTGCTACTGAGCCGCGCTGGCTGGTGGGTCTCGCCTGGCTCGCCTGCGCCGCGGGGCTGATGGGGAGCCTCTTCGCGGCACCAGGCCACCCGCTCATGCTCACCTCAGTGGGGCTGATGGCGGCATGGCAGGTGGTGACCGCCGTCAGGGTGTTGCGAGGCGAACGCTCATAGCGCGGCTACCGTCCCGGGCGCAGTGAGAGATCCTCCGACCCCACCGCATTCATCCCCGATTCACTCCCGTACCATACGTTCTGCCCTTCCACTCCACCCGGCCTCGGCCGCGCAGCGTGGAGCGCACGATGATGAAGAGCAGCATCGCTGCGCCGATTGGATAGCCGAGTCCGTACCAGACCGGAATCTGCATCCCGAACGAAATCAGGCTCCAGAACCCGAGACTCAGCAGCGTTGCCAGCCCCGCCGCCGGGAGCAGCGCCGCCGGACCTTGAGCAACGAGCACGGCGGGAGGCAGCAACCAGAAGAGCATGACGAAACTCAGCATCGCCGGCGCCAGCGCGCGCTGCACCGGCTCGTCCGGAAATGAGCGGCGGCCGCCGAGGTAGATATTCTTGGACCAGCCCTCGATGATCTCGCGGAGATTGGTATACATCCGCGTCGTCATCAGTGTCTCGGCAAAGGCAAAGTGGATCAGCTTGCCCGCCCGCCAGTACGCCTGCGCGAGCGCGAGGTCCTCCGCCACCTCCATCCGCACAATCGCATGGGTGCCGACCGCCTCGTAGCAGTCGCGGCGGACCATGATGAACTGGCCGCTGGCGATCACATCCCGCGCGCGCGTGGCCCGATTTACCGCGGCGGGATGATAGCGCAGACCGAGGAGCACAAAGACCTGGGGCATCACGATCCGCTCCCAGAACGACCCGCACCGCTGGTGCGGCGCGATGGTCAGCAGATCGGCCTTGGCCGCTGCGGCCGCCCCGACGGCTCGGGCGATCAGCTCCGGCCCATGCTCGGTGTCGGCGTCGGTGAAGACCAGGATCTCGCCGGTCGCGGCCCGATACCCCTGATCGCAGGCCCACGGCTTTCCATACCATCCCTCCGGCAGCGCACTCCCGTGGATGACCCGGAGCCGTGGGTCGGTAGCGGCGATACGCTCGGCGATGCCGGCGGTATCGTCGGTGGAGCGGTCATCCACAACCAGCAGTTCGAGGGGAGAGTAGGTCGTGGCGAGGATGGATTCGATCACGGTCGCGATCGCCCGAGCTTCGTTCCGGGCCGGGATGATCACGCTGACCTTTGGTCCCTCGGCTGGCGGCGTGCGGCTGAGATCGGGTTGCCTCTTGCCAAGTCGGAAGAGAGCGAAATAGGGCAGCAGCCAGGGAAGGCAGAACAGCAGGGAGGGGGAAAGGGAGACCAGCCCTCCGCTCACCGGTGTCTCACGACCGCACTCAGCTCCGCCTCGATCTGCTCCAGTTGCCGTTCGATGTCGTTGGTGTCGAGCGCGGAATCGGGTGCGGGGACGCCGTTCTGGGTGAAGAGGGTGGCGACCAGAGCGTCGGTGTAGCCGACCACCGCCACGGCGATCCCCTTGTCCAGAGTGGCATTCAGGCGGAGAATGATGGCCATGGCCTGCCGCTGGCGGAGCCCGGTGAGGACGGGACCGATGCGGCGGGTGAGCAGCTCCCGCAGATACTGGATCTCTTCCACGATCTCGCCGGCTGCCAGTCCCCGCGCGGCGCCGAAGCGGCCGTAGTGTTCGCAGGCGTGGTGCCAGACTTCATTGACCGACCGGCGCATCGGGCCGACACCCTCGATCAGGATGTCGAAGAGCAGGCGGAGTTCGCGTTCCAGAGTGCTGGCGGGGAGAGCCGACGCGGTGGCGACGCGATCGGTGAGCCACTCCGCCCACTCCTTGATCATGGCATCGCGATGGTCGGCCATGGCTCGGCCAACGGTGACCAGCGTCGGTTGCGATGCGCGCAATCGTGACCCTCCAGGGTCGGGGAAGCCGGAGATCCGATCGGGGAGCAGCGGCAGTCGGGGCGGACGGAGCTCGGTGAAACCGTGGCCAGGGCGACCGTACCGGCCAGCCATGTGACAACTCTCGTCCCGACGGGGCGCAAATCTACACCGGGAGTGCTGATGGGGTCAAAGACGATATTTCCACCGCGGCTGGCGCGCGGGTCCCGCGTGGCGCTGGTGGCGCCGGCCGGCCCTCTGGGCGAGCGGGACGACGTGCAGCGCGGCGTGGAGCTGTGTCAGGCACTTGGCTACGAGCCGGTGCCCGGGGCTCACGTGCTCGACCGGTACGGTTACCTTGCCGGGACCGATCAGGCCCGGCTCGCCGATCTCAACCAGGCCCTGCGCGATCCCGCCATCGACGCGGTCTGGTGTCTGCGCGGCGGCTATGGCGTCACCCGGATTCTGCCCTCCGTGGACCTCGATGCGCTCACCCGGCACCCGAAGGCGGTCATCGGGTACTCTGATATCACCGCGTTGCTGCTCGCGCTCCATCGTGCCACCGGCGTGGTGACCTTCCACGGGCCGATGAGCCGCGCGCCGCTCACCAGCTTCAGTCGTACCCACTTCGAGGCAGCGCTCGCCAAGGCCGAACCCGCCGGGCGCCTGGGTCGGTTACCCCAGCCCGCTGGCACCCTCGTGCCCCGAAGCCCCCGTATCCGGCCCATCCGCGGCGGCATCGCGGAAGGGCCGCTCGTCGGCGGCAATCTGAGCCTGCTGACTGCCCTGGCCGGCACTCGGCACTTCCCGCTGCTCGATGGCGTCATCCTCTTTCTCGAGGAGGTCGGTGAGGACCTCTACCGGGTCGACCGGATGCTGTCGCAGCTCCGCATGCTCGGTGCCTTCGATCGGATCGCCGGCGTCATCGTGGGTCAGTTCACCGACATGAAGCGGGGCGCCGGCGACGGCGGCGCGCTCGGATTCGATGAAGTTCTCACCACCTATCTCGGCCCGCTCGGAATACCGGTGGCCTACGGCTTCCCCTTCGGGCACATCGATGATCAGTGGACCCTGCCGATAGGAGCCCGCGCGCGGCTGGACGCAGGCACTGGTGAGGTCGACCTCCTCGAGGCGGCCGTGACCTGATGGCCACAGCCACACTCACCCGGCACACCTTACCAGGTGGGCTCGGCCCCATCGCCGTGGAGGTGCGCACCAGCGAGCGCCACTCCGCGCGGCCGGCTGTGCTGATCCTCCCCGGCTTCAAGGGATTCAAGGAATGGGGGATGTTCCCGGCGCTGGCGGAGCGGATTGCGCGCGCGGGCTTCAGTGCGGTGTCGATCAACGTGAGCGGTGCCGGCGTGGATGACGCCGGGCGGTTCAGCTTCCCTGAGCGCTTCGGGCACAACACCTTCTCCGCCGAACTGGACGACATCCGCCGGGTACTCGATGCGCTGGAACTCGGTCAGCTCGGCATGGTACCGACCTCCAGCGTCGGACTGGTGGGTCACTCGCGCGGCGGGGGCATGGCCATCCTGACGGCAGGCAGCGACTCGCGCGTCCATGCTCTCGTGACCTGGGCTGCGATTTCGACCGTGAACCGATGGCCCGATCAGGTGGCGGCCTGGCGTGCCCAGGGAAAGCTCGACATCACCAACAGCCGCACCGGCGAGGTCCTGCCACTCTATGTCGATGTGCTGGAGGATGCCATCACCCACCGCGAACGTCTCGATATCGAGGCGGCCGCGGGGCGGATCACCATCCCCTGGCTGCTGCTGCACGGATCCGCGGATCCCGCGGTTCCGCTCGCCGAGGCACGGGCGCTCACCGCCGCTGCCTCGCCCGACCATCCACCACGATTCATCATCATCGAAGGGGCAGGGCACACCCTCGGCGCGGTCCACCCATTCGCGGGGATGACCCCGGACCTGGCCCAGGCCTTCGACGAAACCGTGAAGTGGCTGGGGCGATACCTCTAAGCTGCGCGAAACCGTGAAATGGCTGGGGCGATACCTCTAAGCTGCGCCCAACCGCCCAACCGCCCAATCGCCCAATCGCCTACTCGCCCAATCGCCCAATCGCCTACTCGCCCAACCGCCCAACCGCCCAACCACCCTTTCGATATATTCCCCCCATGCCCATCTACGAATACCACTGCTCCGCCTGCGCCGCGGACTTCGAGCTCTTCATCCGCGGCGAGATGACGATCGCCTGTCCCTCCTGCGAAAGCCGGAAGGTGGAACGGCGGATGTCTCTCCCGGCCCGCCCCGCCGGCGGCACCGGCTTCGCCGACTACACCAACCTCGGGCCACCGAAGAGCGGTGGCGGAGGCTGTGGTGGAGGTGGATGCGGCTGCCACTGAGTTCGCTGCAGGCGACACTGGCTGAGCGGCTGGGCGCGCGCAGCCCAGTGGAGGTCGTGCCGGAGCCGGGCGAGGGGGCGGTTGCACCCCAGTTGGCGGCCGTCGCCGTGATCTTCGCTCCCGGTCCCGACAGCGTACTGTTGATCCGCCGTGCCGAGCGTGAGGGCGACCCCTGGTCCGGTCATGTCGGGCTTCCCGGTGGACGCCACAGCGAGACCGACGCAGATCTCTGCGTGACCGCGATGCGGGAGACCGTGGAGGAGGTCGGGTGCACGCTGTCACGTGACGATCTGCTCGGTACCCTCGACGACGTCTGGCCCCTGACCCCGCCCCCGCGGATGATCGTCGTCCGCCCCTTTGTCTTCTGGCTCCCCCAACGTCCGGCCCTCTCCCCCAATCGCGAAGTAGCCGATGCCTTCTGGGTCGCGCTCGGTGAGCTGCGCGATCCCACCATCTACCGCGAGACCGCACTGCTCCTGCGCGGGCAGGAACGCCATTTCCCGGCGTACCATCTGGGACCTCGCGATATCGTCTGGGGGCTGACCGAGCGCATCCTCACGCCGCTGTTGGAGCTGACGAGACAGCGGTAGGGAGTCAGCGTTCGGCCGTCAGCCGTCAGCCTTCAGCCGCCAGTTATTGGCAGGTTGACCCTGCCTCTGCCTGAAAGCTGAAAGCTGAAAGCTGAAAGCTGACGGCTGACAGCTGACGGCTGACCGCTGACAGCTGACGGCTAACCCCCACCCTCCCCTTGCCTTTCGCCCCTCCCCAACCGATAATTAGCTCAGGCTAAATCTCCAATTCGGCGGGTAGAACCATGTGTCCGAGCGTCGCACACGAGCCCTTGACCCAATCGGTTGAGGACTATCTCAAGGCTATTTATCGGCTGTCCCTCAACGGACAGCCGGCTGCCACAAGTGAGATCGCGCAGCACCTCGCGCTGGCCGCGCCCTCCGTGAGCGGAATGATCAAGCGGCTCTCCGAGCTTGGCTTGCTGGACCACGAACCCTATAAGGGAGTGCAACTGACTCCCGATGGTCGCCGGCTTGCCCTCCGGATGGTCCGGCGGCATCGCATCCTCGAGGCTTATCTGGTCGCCTTCCTTGGCTACGGCTGGGAGGTGGTCCACGAGGAGGCCGAACGGCTGGAGCACGCCGTGAGCGATGCGCTGATCGAGCGGATGGCGAACGCACTCGGCGATCCGCACTTCGATCCCCACGGCGATCCGATCCCTGCAGCCGACGGCACCATCGCGGAGGTCATCTACACCCCGCTTTCCGAGATCGCCTCCGGCGAGACCGTCGTGGTGCGCCGAGCCGATACCAACCACGCGGATCGGCTGCGTTACATCGCGAGCTACGGGCTGACGCCCGGCGCGCGCGTGACGGTGATCGATCGCCAGCCGTTTCACGGCCCGATGACCGTGACGGTCGATGGCAAGCGGCGTGTGTTGGGCGATGAGATCGCCCGGCTCCTCCTCTGCGGCCGTCCGGAGGCCTCGGCATGACCACGATCACCCAGCCGACACCACCGGTGGTACCGGCCTGGCGCTTCCCGCGTCGCTCGCCCAGCCTGCCTGAGGCCTACCGGACTGTCGCGGTTCCTGCCGGCGCGGGCGTCTGGCGGAAAATGCTCGCCTTTGCCGGCCCGGGTTACATGGTCGCGGTGGGGTACATGGATCCGGGCAACTGGGCCACTGACCTCGCCGGTGGCGCCCGGTTCGGCTACACGCTGCTCAGCGTCATCCTCATCTCCAACCTGATGGCGATCCTGCTGCAGTCGCTTGCCCTCAAGCTTGGCATCGTGACGGGGCGGGACCTGGCGCAGGCCTGCCGCGATCACTACTCGCGGCCGGTGAGCTTCGTGCTCTGGGTGCTCTGCGAGATCGCGATCGCCGCCTGCGACCTGGCGGAGGTCATCGGCTCCGCCATCGCGCTGAACCTGCTGTTCGGGATTCCGCTGATCTGGGGCGTCTGCCTCACCGCGGCCGATGTGCTGCTGATCCTGCTGCTGCAGCACAAGGGATTCCGCTACCTCGAGGCATTCGTCATCGTGCTCGTGGCGACGGTCGGTATCTGCTTCGGGCTGGAACTGCTCTTCGCCAAGCCGGAGTTTGCGGCGGTCATGCAGGGGTTCATCCCTACCACGCAGATCGTCTCCAACCCCATGATGCTCTACATCGCCATCGGCATCCTCGGCGCCACGGTCATGCCGCACAATCTCTATCTCCACTCGGCGATCGTGCAGACCCGGCGGATCGGACCGGAGCCCGAGGCCAAGCGGGAGGCGATCAAGTACGCGACCATCGACTCAACCCTGGCGCTGCTGTTCGCGTTCTTCATCAACGGGGCGATCCTGGTCCTTGCCGCGGCCACCTTTCACCAGAGCGGTCACCAGGACGTGGCCGACATCGGCGACGCCTACAAGCTGCTGACCCCGCTCCTCGGCGCCACCTTCGCGAGCACGCTCTTCGCGCTGGCGCTGCTGGCATCGGGGCAGAATTCAACCATCACCGGCACCCTCGCCGGGCAGATCGTGATGGAAGGGTTCCTCGACATCCGCCTGCCACCCTGGCTCCGCCGGCTCATCACCCGGCTCATCGCGATCATCCCCGCCGTGATCGTGACGGCGCTATACGGCGAGCGCGGGGTGGGGAGTCTGCTGATCCTGAGCCAGGTCATTCTCAGCCTGCAGCTCTCCTTCGCAGTAGTGCCGCTGGTGCTGTTCACCAGCAACAAGGCCAAGATGGGGGAGTTTGCGAACGGCAGGCTGGTGACGGCGATGGCGTGGATGGTGACGGCGGTGATCGTGGGGCTGAATGGCTGGCTGTTGCTGACGACCTTCAAGGAGTGGATGATCTGAAGGAGTTCCGAGTTCCG
>JBDTTN010000079.1:0-8773 GCA_039930625.1 Gemmatimonadota bacterium
GAGAGCTACAGCCACGGCATGCGGCAGAAGCTGATCATCTCCAGCGCGCTGGTGCATCGCCCCGAGGTGATCGTGGTGGACGAGCCGATGGTCGGTCTCGATCCCAAGGGGCAGAAGTTCCTGAAGGATCTCTTCCGGGCCTTCGTGGCGCGGGGCGGGACGGTGCTCATGAGCACCCACACGCTCGACACGGTGGAAGAGATGTGCGACCGGATCGGAATCATCGCCAAGGGAAAGATCCTGGCCTGTGGCTCGATGGCCGAGGTGCGGGTGCAGACCAAGGGTGGGGACGCGAACCTCGAGGAACTCTTCCTCAAGCTGACCGGCGGGATCATCGAGCGCGAGATGGACGCGATTCTGGAGCGGTAGTGAGGATGGTGCAAGGATGGCGCACCCTTCCCCTCAGCATTTTGCTTTCCGCACTCTTCACTTCACTCGTCAGGCACGATGACCAGCTTTCCGCAGCCCTCGCTCCAGACCATCACCACTCCCAAGTGGCGGAGCGCGCTCAACCGCCTGCAGCAGGAACGCTCCAGCGGCAACGGGAAGTTCTACCTGCTTGCGCTGGTGGCGCTGGGATTCTGGGCGGCCGTCTTCGGACTCTCCTACAAGATCCTGCGCTACATCCAGTCCACCACCGAGGTCGGCGTCCCCCTGGCCGGGAAATTCCTTGGCATCATCCTCCTCTCGTTTGCGTCGCTGCTGCTGCTGTCCAATCTGATCACCGCGCTCTCGAGCTTCTTTCTCGCGAAGGACCTCGATCTCCTGGTCTCCTCACCCACCGACTGGCTGCGACTTTATTTCGCCAAGCTGGGCGAGACGCTGCTGCACTCGTCGTGGATGGTGGCGCTTATGGCGGTGCCGATTTTCACCGCCTACGGGATGGTCTTCAAGGGCGGGCCGCTCTTTCCATTGGTGGTGATCGCGGCGCTGGTGCCGTACTTCATCCTTCCCTGCGTCCTCGGCTCGGCCATCACCCTCGTCCTGGTGAACGTCTTTCCCGCGCGCCGCACCCGGGACCTGCTGAGCCTCATCGCCATCGGTGCCTTCGGCGGGCTGGTGCTGCTCTTCCGGCTGATTCGCCCCGAGCGCCTGGCGCGGCCTGAGGGGGTGCGCAATCTGCTCGACTACCTCTCCGGACTCCGCACGCCCACGAGCCCCTTCCTCCCCAGCGAGTGGGCAGCGGGAATGGTGATGAACTGGCTGCAACATGTGGCGGACCCGCTCCCGATCGTGCTGCTCTGGACCTCGGCGGCCGCCTTTGTGGTCCTCGGCGCAATGCTGCACGGTCGCCTCTACCACGCCGGATTCTCCAAGGCGCAGGAGGGAGCCGAGCGATTCGTGCGCGGTCACGTCTGGTCGGGGCTGCTGGGGCGGGTATTCCATCGCATGCCGCCATCAAAGCGGGAGTTCATCCTGAAGGACTTGCGGCTCTTCTTCCGCGATACCACGCAGTGGAGTCAGTTGATCCTGCTGGCGGTGCTGCTGGTCGTCTACGTCTTCAATATCAAGACCCTGCCGCTCTTCTCGGGCGAGACGGTACCGGTATTCCTCGTCACGCTGGTGGTGTTCCTGAACCTCGGCCTCGCCGGCTTCGTTCTCGCCGCGGTAGCGGCTCGGTTCGTGTTCCCCGCGGTCTCGCTTGAGGGGAAACAGATGTGGCTGCTCCGCTCCAGCCCGCTCGACCTGCGGGCGCTGCTGTGGAGCAAGTACTGGACGGGGACGATTCCGCTGCTGGTGCTCGCCGTCGCGATCACCTTCAGCACCAACGTGCTCCTGCAGGCGACGCCCTTCATGATGGCGATCAGCCTCGGGACGATCGTCCTGCTCACCTTTGCGATCAGCGCCATGGCGCTCGGCTTCGGCGCCCTCTACCCACGCTTCGACACCGAGAATGCGGCCCAGATTCCGACCAGCTTCGGCGGCATGGTGTTCATGATGTCGGCGATTGTCCTGCTGGGCGTCGTCCTGGTGCTGGAGGCCGCGCCGGTGCTCGGCTACCTGCGGGCCCAGCTCAACGGGAAGGACCCCCTGCCCGGGCCGTGGATGATCGGCTCACTGCTCGGCGTGGTGGTGATCTGCCTGACAATGACCATCGTCCCGATCCGGCTCGGGCTCCGCAAGGTTGAGCAGATGGAGTTCTGAGTCCTACCGCAGCACCTCCGCGTACAGCTCCCGATCCACGTTTCCCCCGCTCAGCACCACTCCCACCCGCTTTCCCCGCATCGCCTCCCGCTCCACGGCCAGCGCCGCGAACCCGGCGGCCCCCGCCCCCTCGGCGACCTGGTGGATGTCGCTGAAGCAGGCGCGCATCGCCTCACGGATGCCGGCATCGGAAACCGTTACCAGCCGCTCCGCGCCGCGGCGAATCATCGCCAGCGCCTGCGGGTCCGGTGAACGGGTCGCGATGCCGTCGGCAATCGTGTCCGCGCACGCGGTGGTCACCACCTCGCCCTTCGCGAACGACAGGGCATAGGCTGGTGCGCCCTCGGAGACGACACCGACCACTCGGGTCGTGAGTCCAAGGGCGTCCCGCGCGGCGATCACGCCGCAGATCCCCGAGCCCATCCCGATAGGGACGTAGACCGTGTCCAGCTCGGGGCCGGCGCGGAACCACTCGATCCCGTAGGTCGCAACCCCGCGAACCAGGTCCGGATGCCAGGACGGGATCAGGTGCAGCCCCTCGGCCGCTGCTCTCGCGATCGCGTATTCCCGCGCCGCCTGGAAGTCGTGGCCCTGCTCCACCAGCTCCACGCCGAGCGCCTGCATCGCCGCGTTCTTCTCGCGGCCGTTGCCATGCGGGACGACAATCACCGCTCTTACCCCCAGCCTCGCCGCCGCGAAGCCGATGCTCTGACCGTGGTTGCCGCGGGTCGCGGTGATGACCCCCGCAAGCGCCGGCTGTTCGCTCTGGAGCCGATCCAGGTAGACCAGTCCCCCACGCACCTTGAAGGCGCCTGTCGGCAGGTGGTTCTCATGCTTCACCCAGACCTCCGCTCCGTAGCGCACGCGGAGCAGCGGCCATGCGATCGTCGGCGTCGGGGCGAGGATGGGGGAGAGGAACTGGGCGGTGGCTTGGAGATTCGCGAGTGAGAACATGATGAAAGAATAGTCCCCTCCAAGCCAGGCGCTATCCGACGACGCCTCACCCGCACGGAGTTCCTCGCACCGGCGTGCGTTGTTCCGTACCCGGTCTCCAGAGACCGGCTTCCTACCTTGGCCACGCGATCAGTCCCGCGCCGCGATGCGGCGCATCCCCAAGCCAAGGAGGAGCAGATGTATCGGATTCCTGCGCCGGCCGCGCTAGTCGCGACGCTGGCGCTCGCCGCGTGCGGCACGGAGGACCCGGCCCGAACACCGACCGCGCCCAACCCCGCGACGCTCAGCGGAACCCTGAGCGTTTCCGCCGAGACCCGCCAACTCGAGGGTATCACCCGCCGCTTCGCGCTCGCCCTGAACGATCCAGGGTTCCGCGCGCGACTGTACCAGCGCCTCGCCACCTCACCCTACCCTGAGGGGAAGATCCAGTTGCAGCGTACCCTGGATGAGACCGGCCGAGGCGAATTCCACGCACTCGCCAAGCTCAATCGCGAATCGGAGGCGGTCACCGATTCGGTCCTCCGGGTGACGCGCGCCCTCGAGGTCTACCTCCCCGAGCCCATGCATCGGCGCCAATGGAAGGGAGACGGCAAACTCCTGGTGGCCACCCAGGCCCGGGACGGCGAACTGCCCGTCGCCTTCGACCTCAAGGGCGGCCGCCACTTCCTCGACCCGACCCGTCCCCCGCTCACGCCGGTGCTGGCGGTGGTCCCCGTGGAAACCAACTTTGACCGGCCGCCGGTCCGGGGCGCGGTCACCTGCCTACCGGGTGACACCAGCTGTGGCGGCGGCGGCGGTGGCGGGTACATCTCGGCAGCGGGCCTGTACATGACGAAGGCCCATTTCAATAGCGATTTTGAGGGTTGGTTGAAGGGTAGTCCCGAATTTGAGATCCATGTCATGGGGCAGAGGGGCCACACCGACTCGCTGGTCAAGTACCAGTGTGCCGGCGAGCACCAGGGCGGAGCTTACTACTGGGACGGCGACACCGACTGGACCGGAAGCGTAATGCTGTTCAGCTCGACGGAAATCGCCAACTACAAGGCCGCGCACCCGGGTGAGGTCTTCCGCCTCGTGGCGATGGAGGACGACGACACCTCCTGTGAGATGAAAATCGATCCGAACCGTTGGGCCACCTTCGTCGGCACCATCGGCCCGCTCTACAACGACATCACAGGCGCGGTGGACACCGGGGGCGTGAAGAAGTACGTCGCCGCGGCCAAGGGGCTCCGCAAGTTCCTCTCCAGCCTGGCGAGCTGGATCAAGAGCAACGATGACCTGATCGGCAATGCGATGGAGGACAAGGTCGTGAACGAGTACCACACCGGATTCAACTGGATCCTGCGCGCGGACAACAACGTGACCAACGGGTGGATCAACCTGCAGATGAAGTGAACCAGCGCCGGCGGGGCGCAGCGCCCCGCCGGCTTCCCTCAACCTGGAGTCTTCATGCGACTTTGTATCCTGCTCATCTCGCTGGCCCAGTTGCTCCCCGGCACACTTCCCGCACAACAGCAGGGGGGGCGATGGGCGCTCGTGCTGAGCTTCGCGCGGGAAAGCTTTCGCGGTGCTTCCAGCGACACGTCCTCCATCCCGGGTACCACTGTCGAGGTCTACCCCTCCTCACGCCTCTCAACTGAACTGGGACTGGGCCGACGCATCGGCACCTGGGACGTGACGGTGAGTGCTGGTTACGCTTCGGGCGACCTCCGCGCAAAGACCGATCTCCTCGTCCTCGACGACCGGACCACATCAGTCAAGCGCTACCGCGGCGCGCTGCTGCTCAGCCGACGACTGGCGGGATTCCGGGAGTCGAGTCTGCTGCTGGTGGGCGGGCCGGTGGTCGATCACTGGACCACGACGGGACTGGGGGATCGGACCACGCTGGGAGGACGGGTTGGAGTGGCGCTGCGGGTGCCGCTGGGACGTCTGGAGCTGGAGAACCGGGCCCTCTTCGGCATCGGAGCCAGTCCATTCAACCGGAGGGACCTGCCACCAGAGGCGAAAATCGAGAGCCTCCGGTCCTGGAGCCTCGGTGTAGCGCTCCGCCTGAGACTGTAGGGTTAGCGCGCTACGGCGGTCCCGCAACCTTCGCAGAACCTGCTGCCAGGCAGCAGCGGCGCACCGCAGCTGGCGCAACCGCCGACGGTCAGCGACCGCCCGCAGGATGAGCAGAAAAGCGCGTCGCTCTCCGGTCGCGGCCCGCAGCTTGGGCAGCGGATGTTACTTGCCTGCAGGGTGCGGACCCGATCGGCGATCAGCGCCTCGACGGCGTCGCCTGCCGCAAGGCTCGGCTTCGGCTCATGCTCCGGCGATTCGGCGCCCGGCCCAGCCTGGGCTCCGGCATCCCCGGATTCGGTGCGCAGGATGGCGAGCGCCTCGGCGGTGTATTTCGCCTTGAGTGAGGCGTAGTCCGCGTCGGAGAGTTTGCCCGTCTCGCGATCGAACTCGATCTCTCGCAGCGCGGCGAGCGCCATGCCCTTGGGAGTCTCCTCGAGATCCTCGGGTTCATCCGCGCCGGCTGCCGACCCCTCTCCGGGGTGGGTGAGCGGGCCAATGATCAGAGCCACTGCAGCCAGCGCGACCAGGGCCGCGGCGATCGCTTCGTAGAGCATTACTGGTCCAGTTCCCGAAGTTCCCGCTGGAGCCGTTCGAGCTCCGCGGGGGAGGCGGGCGGGGTAGCGCTGGTACCGGGGGTGGCACCAGGCGGCATCGGAGGCGCGCCCGGCACGACCGCAGGCCGGCTGAGGCGAGCCCGCCGCTGCAGCACCGCCAGCATGACTCCCCCCACCAGCAGGATCAGCAGCCCTGGCACCACGTAGCCGGCGACGTTGAACCCCTCCGGCTTGGGCGCCATCAGCACCTTCTCGCCGTACTTCTCCACGAATGCGGCGATGATCTGGTCCGCATTCTTCCCCTCATCCTCCAGGGCAAGCACTTCCTTGTGGAGCGCCGGTGAATAGGTGCAGGTGAAATCGGTGGTGCGGCAGGTGTACACGTCCAGGGTGCAGCCGCAGGTGCACTGGATGCGCTTTTCAATGCCGGTGACGAACGGATCGTTGTCGCGGTGGGTCGCGCGCTCCTGGGAGCGGCCGGCGGATTCCGGATCGCGCAGCGACCCGGCGGCATCCTGCGGCGGCAGTGCCTCCTGCTGGGCACCGAGCCGGCCGGCAAAGGCGCCGCCGAAGAGGACAGCGGCGGTGCCGGAAAGAAAGGTGCGCCGATCCGGATTCATTCAGCCGACCCGGCGCCAGCACTGGCGAGCTGAACCTCGTAGCCGGCCTCCGCCCGCTTGAGGGAACCGGTGGCGGTTGTGCCGCCTGGCCACATCGTGATCAGTCCCCCGACGACCAGCACGACGCCACCGATCCAGACCCAGATCACCAGAGGGTTGATCGTGAAGCGGTACACCGCCTCCTCGGTTCCGGCGACTGAGCCGGCGTACACGATGTAAAGGTCTTCCTGCAGGGTGTACCTGATCCCGACTTCAGTGGATGGCTCGAAGGACTTCTGCCTTACTCCCGGCGCAGGTTCCGAGAAATGCTGCCGTTTCTCGGAGTTGATGACCCCGATGGACTTGCCATCCTTGGTGACCTGCACCGAGGCCTGGGTGACCACCCGGTTGAGCTGCTCGAACTGGGAGACCCCCACGTGCGTGAAGACGTAGGTGTGGCCGAATGGGCTCCTGAGCGTGGCGGAGTCCCCCGGTTTGAGGGTCGCCTCCATCTCGGTCTTGAAGGCATAGCCGGTGAAGGCCACAAAGTAGATCAGCATCCCGACGTGCACGATGTAGCCGCCGTAGCGGCGCCGGTTCCGCGCCACCAGTTGTGCAAAGGCCTTCGGATAGGACTCGGAATACATCCGGTGCCGCGCCCGGGTGCCGCGGGTGAACTCCTGCAGCAGGGTTCCAGCGGTGAAGCCGGCGAGCGCCAGCGCCACGATCGCGTAGAAGTTCTCCATCCTGCCCACCAGGCACACCGCCAGCACGACCGCTCCGGAAATGAGCGGCCAGGTGAACTGGCGCTTGAGATTCGCAGTCGATGCCTTCCGCCAGGCAATGAGCGGACCGATTCCGGTCAGCGCCAGCAGCATGAGGCCCAGCGGGACATTGACCTTGTTGAAGAAGGGCGGGCCCACGGTGATCTTGGTGCCGCGAACCGCCTCGGAGAGAATCGGGAACAGCGTCCCCCACAGCACCGAGAACGCAATGCCGACAAACAGGAGATTGTTGAAGAGGAATGCCGCTTCACGGCTCACCACACTCTCCAGCTGAACTTCAGCCTCCAGCCGCTCCCACCGGGTGTACAGCAGCGTGAACGCCAGCACCCCGGTTACCAGCAGAAAGGCCAGGAAGAAGTAGCCGACGTTCGACTGGGTGAAGCTGTGCACACTGGCGATCACGCCGCTGCGGGTGATGAAGGTGCCGAAGATGCTGAGCAGGAACGACCCGATGATCAGCGTCATGTTCCAGCGCTTGAGCATCCCCCGCTTCTCCTCGATCATCACCGAGTGCAGGAAGGCCGACATCGTGAGCCACGGCAGCAGGCTCGCGTTCTCGACCGGGTCCCAGGCCCAGTAGCCGCCCCAGCCCAGTTCGACGTATGCCCACCACATGCCGAGCGTGATGCCGATCGAGAGGAAGAGCCAGCTCATCAGGGTCCACTTGCGGATCGCGTGCAGCCAGCCGGTATCAAGCCGGCGGGAGAGCAGCGCGGCGATCGCAAAGGCGAAGGGAATCGTGATGCTGATGTAGCCGAGATAGAGCATCGGGGGATGAATCACCATGCCGATGTTCTGCAGCTGCGGATTGAGTCCGTTGCCGTCGGGGGGCGTGAACGGCAACCGCATGAAGGGATTGGCGGCAAACAGCATCACGGTGACGAAGAAGACCACCACCGAGCTGGTCACCGCCGCCACGTATGGCATCAGCGCGCGGTAGCGGGCGGCGGTGAGCCACTGCGCCAGCGCCGCGAACATGCTGAGCACGATCGCCCAGAAGAGCAGCGATCCCTTCTGACCGGCCCAGAAGGCCGAGAAGATGAAATAGCCGGGCAGGTTCCGGGAGGTGTAGCTGGCGACGTATTCGATGTTGAAGTCGTGGGTGATCAGTCCCTGCCACAGTGAGATCGCCGCCACGACCAGCACGGCGAAGATCGCGTACACCGAACGGGTCACGCTGAGCGCGAGTTCGGGTCGTCCGTGCCAGCGGCCGGAAAAGCCGATGACGGCGGCCCAGGTGCCGATGAAGAACGCCGCCCAGAGTGCGAACTGGCCTAGCAGTGTCATGGCTCAGACCTCAGGATTTACCGGCGGCATCCCGCGCCGCCTTGAGAAATTCCTCGATGGCGCGAGGGTGCTCGGTGTATTCGGGGCGCTTGGCCCGGGTTTCCGCATCGTAGTGTGCCAGGAAATCGGAATAGCTCTGCTTCAGCAGCGCGTCGTCCTTCTTGAACCGGGCGATCGTGCCCCGGATAACATATCCGAAGAGGTGCGAGGGCTGCTTCCTGAGGATGGTGTCGGCAAGCGCCCTGGCCCCGTCCACATTTCCGGTATGCAGGTAGATGAGGGCGGCATGGTAGCGGGCATCGGCATCGACTGAATCAAGCATGCCGTAGGCGGAGATCGCCATCGGAGCGAAGTTGGTCACCGTGGCCTCGTCGCCCTGCTCCGCCGC
>JBDTTN010000080.1:0-8707 GCA_039930625.1 Gemmatimonadota bacterium
CCAGCGCGGATGGTCCACGGCGGGGTTCACGTTGGCGTAGAAGCCGTATTCGTCGCCCGCGATCGCCTGCCAGGTGTTCATCGGCTGCGACTCGGTGAACCGGATCCGCACGATCGACTTGATGCCCTTGAAGCCGTACTTCCACGGCGTCACCAGCCGGAGCGGCGCCCCGTTCTGGTTGGGGAGCGTCTTTCCATAGAGACCGGTCACCAGCAGGGCGAGCGGATTCATCGCCTCGTCCATCCGCAGCCCCTCGGTGTACGGCCAGGGGAGAACGCGGCTCTTCTGCCCCGGCATCTGCTGCGGGTCAAGTAGCGTGGTGAACTCGACATACTTCGCCTTGCTGGTGGGCTGCACCCGGGCGATCAGGTCCCTGAGCGGGAAGCCCTGCCACGGGATCACCATGCTCCATGCCTCGACGCAGCGGTGCCGGTAGACCCGCTCCTCCAGCTTGTAGGGCTTGATGAGGTCGTCGAGATCGTAGTCGGCCGGTTTGGCCACTTCGCCGTCGATCTTCACCTTCCAGGGGCGGGTGCGGAAGTTCCTGGCGTTAGCCGCCGGGTCCTCCTTGTCGGTCCCGAACTCGTAGAAGTTGTTGTAGGTCGTCACCGACTCGTAGGGCGTCAGCTTGTCATCGACGCCGGCGAGCCGCGCGCCCCCTTCCCGTGCAATCCCCTCCGCCAGCGCTCGGCGCTCGCCCAAGGTGAGCAGGATTCCCGCACCCGCCAGGCCGGCCAGAAAGGCGCGGCGATCGAGGTACTGCTTCTCGTCGGTGATCTCGGAGGAGCGGATGTCGGGCGGGCGGCGGATCAGCATGGGTCCCCTGGCGGTGATTATGACTCTAATGATACGCCGGGAGGGGGGAAATGGTTCTCGGGGGGCCTGCGGGCACAGTCGCGGCGGGGTCGCATTGCTTCAGAGGGAAGCTCGCATGGCGCTCTGAGTCCGCGGCTGAAGCCGCGACTCGGCTCTGTCAGTAAACTGACCTGCGCCCTCCAAGCCTGAGTAAATGAAGGAATGGGGCGCGCGCGTGCGCAGCGGGATCGAAGCGCAGGGTGAAATCCATGATGCGTGGCCGAGTCGGGGTGCAGTGACCGGAGCGTTGTGGAGGCGCTAATGCACGGTGATGAAGACCGAATCGATCCGTCCCGCTCCGAACATCTGGATCCAGGTCGTGCCGGGCTTCAGGGCCGTAAGTGTCGCATCCGGCAAGCCCAGTGTGCCATCGAGGGAAACCACGGACTGATCCAGGATGACCCAGAAGAACGGCGCGCGCCCGTTCAGGTCGTTGTTCAGGGAGTCGCGGGCCACGATGCTGAGCGTCCCGGTGTCACCGACGGCAAAGCTGGTTTGCGGCGCGACGATGCCGAACGTCACGGGATACCACCATACGCTGATGAGGGCGTACCCCTCGTGAATCCCGGCGTAATTCGCGTTCAGCAGATCGAAATCATACTGGTACTCGGGGTATACATCCGCGCC
Source organism: Gemmatimonadota bacterium (assembly GCA_039930625.1). Lineage (GTDB taxonomy): Bacteria > Gemmatimonadota > Gemmatimonadetes > Gemmatimonadales > GWC2-71-9 > JADJOM01. The sequence continues at coordinate 1,483 of JBDTTN010000080.1, forward strand.
CGTCCCTGACGGCACAACCGAGAAGTACCATCCGAATGGGTGCCAGGTGACCAAACCAACACGGCCAGCCGTACTGTCCGGCAGGCGGCCTATGATGACCCCCGTCGAATCGAGCGCGTAGAGCTCGGCATGCTGAGGTCGCCCCACCGTGTAGAAGGTCATGTGGCTCGGCAGGATCTGGACCGAGGCGATCACATAGTGCATCGACACCGGCACAGCGGCGACCACCGAACCGGCCGCCACCCGCACCTGCGTGTTCCCCTCGCCGTGCGGAGTCACCTCTCCCGCGGCGCTGACGGTTGCAAGGGTTGTGTCGTCGGAACTGAAGCTGACCGGGTACCCCGCGATCGGGTTGGACGCCGAGTCCAGGACTGCGGGCAGCAGGGTGCGAAGGGTGTGTGTTCCGAACACGAGACTTGAGGGCGTGGTTCGAATGCGCGCAGGCACGAGTGCGACCGTTACCAGCGTCGTATCGGCGATGCCATCCGTGGTGGCGACAAGGCGCGTGACACCCTCCGCCACGGCGGAGACGTTGCCACTGCTCGAGGTCCGTGCGACCGTCGGATCTTCAGTCACCAGGCTCGGGATCTCAGCGAGCAGCGCGCCGGAGGAGTCCCGGACCTCGACGTGAACCGCCCGTGCCGGTCCGGTCGAATGAAAGGTGAGCGACTCGGGTGTCATGGTGACACTGATGGCAACCGGATCGATCGTGACCGCAACGGGCGCGGAGTTCATCCCACCAGCGCTGGCCCAAACGCTGAGAGTGCCAGGGGTGAGGGCGGTCAGCACGCCAGAATCAGAGATGGCGGCCGCCGCTTTGGTCACGTTCCATTTGATGTGCGAGCCAGGGAGCACCTGGCCAGCCGCGTCGCGGGCCTCGGCGGTGAACTGAATCCGGCGGCCCAGCGTGGCGAGAGTGACCGTCCCGGTCGGGGAGGTTATCTCCACCGCCGCGACCGGGTCCGGTTGCAGACCCGACTCGCGACAGGCGAGGCCCCCCGCCAGTGCGACGATTGCCAGCGGGCGCGACATTGCGGAAAGCCAGCGTCGTGTTCGCATACACCCTGCTGGGCATGAGAGACGGGATACTTGCGCGCGGCAATACGCTCGACAACCTACCTCGAATCCTCCCCTCCGCCAGGCAAGCCGGCGTGGACGGACGCCGCAGTCGACGCGCTCACCCGCACATACACCGGCGCGTCCATCGTCGCCGACTGATCCGCCGCTGCCGCAAGCGCCGCCTGCCAACTGGCCGTAGAGGCAGAGTCCGGGATCATCATCGATGTCGGTGCCGGCTCCATCCCCTCAGCGCAGGTGACCACGATCTCCATCGGGGTATAGATGCTCAGCGTGAGAAAGCTGACCAGCTGATTCAGAAAACTGAGCTTGGTCTCCACCTTCGCGACACCGGTTGAGCACTTTGCCGCCGTTTCGATGGTCTTGGGAGGCACCAGGCCGAAGATCCAGCCGGAGGCCCAGCGCTTCTCGATGACCACGGTCGAGGGCTTGGCTCCGGTTTCGATGGTCGCATGATAGCATCCCATCACTGCAACCAGGCCAACCAGTAGAGTAGCTGCTCGCGCGCGCATGCGATTCCTTGCTGAGGATGTGGATGTCACGTTGTCGCCACGTGCCTAACCTACCGCCGTCCCGCCATTTGGCCTAGGGCCTGCTCGCATCGTATTCCATCTGGATCGCAATGAACTCCGCCGTCCGCTGCCCATACCAGGTCGCCAGTCGAACGAGGGTGCTGTCGAGCGCGCTCACCGGCGGCGCCGGAGCCGCGGGCAACGGCAGCGTGCGCGGCAAGCTGCGACCCGGCTCGCGCCTCCGATCAGTATGGAAACGGAGCCCCTGACGCCCGGTGACGGTGCTCCCCGTCTCTGAGACCAGGAGCCCCGTGGCGCGGCGTGAGATGGCGTCCAGGCTGAGGCCGAGCGCGATCTCATCGACCCCGTTGGCAACCGGAATCGCAATCTCGTCGTGGCGCCAGAAGGCCACCTGATCGTAGAAGTGCATGGCCCACATGGTCCGGGTAAAGTGGAATGCGTGGCTGTCGTGTGTGGCACTCCATTCCCGCACCCCGATCCGCTGAGCCACCCGCAGGGCGGCGGGTTGGCCGCCAATCCGCGCCACCAGCATCAGTGAGACAGGCACCGAGGCGGTGACGCCGGTCGCGGTGACGATCCGGCCGTCGCTGACGTAGCGCTGATCCCAGACCCACTCGGTCCGCGGGAAATCCCTGGCCAGCGATTTCAGCGACGCCCAGTGGCCAGTGGCTCGGTGCCCCTCCAGCAACCCCGCCTCCGCCACCGTCCAGACTCCATCGCACACCCCGATGATCGTGGCGCCCTGCGCCGCCTGGTGGCGCAGCCAACCCAGGATGACCGGATCATCGTGCGGGATGATGTTTGGCACCACGATGTAATCGGCCCCCGCCGGATGGCTCGCGTCGAAGGCCGCCACGGTCAGGTCCGGATCGACCGTCAGGCTGCTTCGGTAGAATCGGATCGGCGCCGCTGCGGCCGCCACCGTGTACACCGTACCGATATCAGCCTCCGCCAGGATCGCCCGTGGAATCAGGAAATCGGTGAGCTCGGTCTTGGCATTGCTTCCCACCACGACGATCACCGGGTGTGCCCGAGCCGGTCTACCCGCCGTGTCCACCCCTGCGGCGACCGCCGCGGTTTGCGCTTGGCCGGCCGGGATGAGCGGACCGGCGGCGCAGGACAGGCCGAAGCTGAGCCCGGCGATCAATCGGGAGGGGTTCATGACTCAGGCTGCCTGGCAGACGCAGCTCGGGCCGCAGCCGCAGGCCTCACCGCACTCGCAGCCGGCGCGACGTGCGGTCCCGGTGTTCTGGCAGCCGCAGGTGCAGGAGGCGCCGGAGCAATTGCTGCAGGTGCAGGTGGTGGGCTCGGTCGACATTCTGGACTCCTCGTGTTCGGGTGAACCGCCGTGGTGACGGACACGAGTATACGGCTCGGCTTCCGGCAGGGATTGAACGAAACGGCTATTCCAGCCGGAGGGTGGCGGCGGCCATCCCGTACATCCTGCGGAAGGTGCGGCTGAGGTGGGCGGAGTCGGCAAATCCGGCGTGGTAGGCCGCGGTGGTGAGTGATTCCCCCGCCGCAAAGGCCTCCACCGCCCGGTTGAGCCGGAGCCAGAGCACATAGGGCCGGAAGGCCAGCCCCATCTCCTGCACAAAGAGGTGCCGCAGGCGGCTGGGGGAGAGATGCACCTCGGCGGCGACCCGCTCCAGCGAGACCGTCCCGCCCAGGTTGCCTCGCAGATAGTCGAGGGCGCGGAGAATACGAGGGTCCGCCGGCTGCGGTGCGTTGACGCCGTCGGTCAGCATCCGGATGACATCCTGCGCCGCCGCGATGAGGTCGGCCGGCGCCCTGCTGGCGCGATAGCTGGCGGCCAGCCGCTGGACCGCCGCCTTGAGCAATGGTCCGTTCAGCAGGCAGATGCCCTGCGGGGCCGAGAAGCGCTGCAACAGGACTCGGCCGGCCAATGACTGGGGTTCGACGAAGAGGTGCGCGAGCGTCGGTGCGTTGCGCCCATCAAAGGCGTGGGGATGATTGGAGGAGATCACCGCCCCGGCGCAGTCGAGCCAGACCCCGTCCGCAGGGCTCTGAAACCGGAGCCTGCCCTCCAGCGCGAATCCCACCTGTACCGCATGATGGGCGTGGACGTCGTTCACGCCGGTGGTGCTGCCGATCCAGATGCTGCCGCTGTCCCACAGGCAGATCTGGCCCGCACCGCGGCTGGCAGTCATGTGGGGTCGATGAGAGGCGTCGGCGTTGCGATGCGGGAATGGGTCAGCGGGTGCACAGCTGGTTGCTTCGCAGGAGACAGCGCACCATGCGGTAAAGTTACCCTTCGACAACAGGCCCCGCCACCATCCTGCCCGGCCGCGGGAGGGGGGTCAGGGTACAGCTTCAGACTGCGAAGGACGCCGGGCGAGAGCCCGGCTTCCCACCCCGATGGCGAGCGCGACGAGGATCAGCATCGCCGCGACCGCGAAGGTGATGCGCATTCCCGTGGCCACCGCTTCGGGACGCGCCGTGGTGATGTCGCTCGTCGCCGCTGCGAGCGCGAACACGGCCCCCATGACGGATGCGCCGGTGATGAGGCCGAGATTGCGCGACAGGTTGAGCATGCCGGATATGACGCCTCGCTGGTCCGCGGCGATATCGGTCATGACGGCGGTGTTGTTGGCGGTCTGGAACAGCGCATAGCCAACGGTACTGACGACGATCGGGACGATGTAGCCGGGAATGCGGAGCGTCGCCGGCAACACGGATAGAATGAAGCAACCGGCCGCTATTCCGCTGAGCCCGATGATGGTCATGCGCTGGGCGCCAAACCGGTCCGCGAGGCGACCGGCGGGCACACCGGTCAGCGCGGCCGCGAGCGGACCAACCGACAGCACCAGTCCGACGGTGGCCGTATCGAGCCCCAGCGCTCGCGACAGATAGAACGGCCCGACCACCAGCGTCGCCATCATCACGGTCGAGACCAGTGCACTCATGGCGAGGCTCGCACTGAGCACCGGATCGCGGAAGAGCGCCAACCGGATCAGTGGCGACGCGGCGCTTGCTTCGGCGCGCAGCAGGAGGCCGACTCCGAGAGCGGCAGCCAACAGCAGGGCCACATTGCGCACCCCGAAATGGCCGCGCCCCATCGTCATCGCGAGTGCATAGGCCCCGAGCGTCAGCGCCAGCAGCAGCGTGCCCAGAGTGTCGAAGCCGGCGCGATCCCGCTGCGGCTCCTGCCGGTCGATCGGCAGGTAGCGGTAGGCGAGCAGCAGCGTCAGGATGCCTAACGGCAGGTTGATGAGGAAGATGGCCGGCCAGCCGAGCCCGGCGATCAGCACGCCGCCGAGCGAGGGACCGAGCGCGGTGCCGATCGCGGACATCGTACCGAGCAGCCCCATGGCGCTGCCGGTCTTCTCCCTTGGAACCGTCTCACCGACAAAGGCGATAGTAAGGGCCATCATGCTGGCCGCGCCGAGGCCCTGCGCCGCCCGGGCGGCAATCAGCAGCCAGAGCGTGGGCGCGACACCGCACAGGACCGAGGCGCCCGTGAACAGGAAGATGCCGCCGAGCAGCAGCCGTCGGCGGCCGGCCAGATCGCCCAGCCGTCCTACGCTGACGATCAGGGTCGTGATGGCGAGGAGATAGGCGAGGACGACCCACTGGACTTCCTGAAAGGAGGCGTTGAACGCCTTGGCCAGCGTCGGCAAGCCGACATTGGCGATGCTGGTGCCGAGCGAGGACAGCAGCATGGAAAGCGAAAGAGAGGCGAGCGCGCCCCGAACCGAAGGAGTCCGTTCCGCCCTTCCAGCGACGGCTGGATCCGGTCCTGCAGTGCCTGGCTTCACCATGAACTCCGTTTGATCCCGTCACCAATGGCGCGGTGCTGGAGCACCGTCACCCCCATTGCATTTCGCCCATGGCGACCTTGGAGCCGATGTCGATGGCGATCTCCATGCCCAGGCCCGGGAAGCGACCCTTCATGGCCGCACTCAGCGCAGCGGCGCTCGCCGCCTTGGCCAGCTCTTCCTCAAAGGCGACCAGCCAGGCCTTGGTGTGCCTGATCGCGGACCCGTCCAGGGCCGCGGTGGGCGCCATGTGCCCCGGGACGACGATGGCTGGATGGCGGTCAGCGATCGCGTCGAGAGTTGCGCGCCAGGCCGCGCGCTGGTCGGCGCCGCGCGTATCCGCGGTCCACACGTGTACCCCTGAGAAGAGCAGCACTCCGCCGATCACGGCCTGCAACTGCGGGATCCAGAGATACCGGCGGTTGGGAAGCCCCGCGGCGTCAACGATCTCGATGGTCTCTCCATCGACCGTCAGCGTCCCCCCATCCGCTGCCTCCGGGATCACGACATCGGCCATGGTCTGCGGGCCATTGTCCTTGAGCTGCGGACCCCAGACCGCAAGTTTCTTCTCGACGCTGGCTTGAATCGCCGCCACCGTCGCCGACGCGGCGACGACCCGTGCGTGGGGAAAGGCTGCCGCGATCGGCTTGAGATTGAAGTAGTAATCCGGATCGCTCTGGCTGACATAGATCAGCCTCAGCGGCTTGCCTGTGGCCTTGATCGCCTCGACGACCGCGCGGCCGTCCGAGTAGGTGAAACCGCCGTCGACCAGTACCGCCTCGGTGGCGCCGGTAATCAGGACCGGAGCCCGGTAGAAGCCCTGCTCGCCGGCTGGAATGTGGCGCCACGCAAGGGGGGCGGCGGGGGCTGCTGCCATCGGTGACTCCTGGTCGGGGGAGAATGCAGGGGAGCGATCATGCAGGCTGGCACCCCGCCACAATCAGGGGCCGATGCGCGCCGTCCCACGGTAGTTCCAAAGGTCCAATGGTGGTGAACCGACGCCTGTTAGACGCCAACTCGAGTCACCTGACCCGGCCGTACGGATAACAGCGCGCTCAGAATGTCCGGCGTGAGCGGCACGATGTCTGCCAATCGATTGGAAGGTGCGCGCACCAGGATGATCCCGAACGGCATACGGGGCAGGTTCTGTTGGAACTCCAGATTCCGATCCATGGTGAGGAACGCATCAAACTGACCGCTGATGCGGCGGAGGAGTTCGCCATTCTTAACGCCGACCCAGCCCATGCCCGCGACGGTGTCCACCGTGTGGCCAGGCAACAACGCTGCTAGGCCGATCGGAACTTGCTCATCAAGCAGGACGCGCATGGGCCAGCAACGAGTCGCGAGCGAGGTCCAGCGCCGCGACCGCCAGCTCGCGGCTCACGGAGGGGAATTGATCGAGGAAGGCATCCAGGGTCTCGCCCCCTTCGAGATAGTCGAACAGGGCTTGGGCTGGGACACGCGTGCCCACAAAGACCGGTGTCCCGCTCAGAATGTCCGGATCGGTATGGATGACTTCAGCGGACGGACGCACGGCTGCCTCTGCGTGGGGGCGATCTGTAGAATAGCGCCCAAGGGGGCCGGAAGTCCAAGCCATGGGCAGGCACCGCTGCCAACACCGCGTAGGCCCGGGTCCGATTCCGTCGGGAATCACCGTTGGCGGCTAACTTATCGTCGATGCGGAGCTCGCCGCTGCCAGACACGATCCTTTCCGCAAGCTGCCCCATTTCCCCCCGCCCAACCCAAAACCGCGCACCGACCCCATGGGTCAATGCGCGGCAACGGACCGGGAGGGATTCGAACCCTCGGTACCCCTTGCAAGGTACACACGCTTTC
>JBDTTN010000081.1:0-8586 GCA_039930625.1 Gemmatimonadota bacterium
CATCGGGTTGCTCCAGGCCGAGGGAACCGGCCGCTTCAAAGGGTGAGCCGCGCGGAGGTGCGGCAAGTGGATACCGCGATCGCGCGTGCGGCAACACTACCCGGAGCGACGGGCCCCGGGCAACCGCCGAGGCCTCTTGCGCTGGAAACTGCATAATGCATATTTACCCACGATGAAGACCCTCGTCCTCGCTTTTTCCGGTGGCCTCGACACCTCCTTCTGCGTCCCGCACCTCGCGGAGCAGGGGTGGGCCGTGCACACCGTCTACGTCGACACCGGCGGCGCCACAGCCGAGGAGCTCGCTGGCATCGCGCACCAGGCCGCGGCCGTCGGCGCGGTCCAGCACCACACCGTCGACGCTCGGCAGGCGGTGTTCGATCGCTTCGTGCGCTACCTGATCCAGGGCAACGTCCTGCGAGGCGGCGTCTATCCCCTCTCTGTCTCGGCGGAGCGGACCCAGCAGGCCCTCTCGGTCATCGAGGTGGCGCGGTCGATCGGTGCCACCGCCGTCGCGCACGGCTCCACCGGCGCGGGCAACGACCAGGTCCGCTTCGACATCGCCTTCCGGGTGCTCGCGCCGGAGCTGGAGATCATCACCCCGATCCGCGACGAGGCCATCACCCGGGAACAGTCGATCGCCTTTCTCGAGGCACGCCACCTTCCGGTACCGCCGAAGGCCGGCTCCTATTCCATCAACCGCGGCCTCTGGGGCACCACCTGGGGTGGCGGTTGGACCCACGACACCTGGGCCGGCCCGCCGGCCGAGCTCCTCGATCCCCCCGCGAGCGCCCCCGCCGCCCGCGAGATCATCATCGGCTGGACCCAGGGCGTGCCGGTCTCCCTCGATGGCGTGGCGGAGAGTGGTCCCGACCTGATCCGTCAGCTCGGCGACCTCGGCGAGGCCTACGGCTTCGGCCACAACATCCACGTCGGGGAGACTGCCCTCGGCATCAAGGGCCGGATCGGGTTCGAGGCCGGCGCGGCGTTGCTGCTGATCGCCGCCCATCGGGAGCTCGAGAAGCTGGTGCTCACCAAGTGGCAGGCCTTCTGGAAGGACCAGTTAGGCACCTTCTACGGCGACCGGCTGCACGAGGGACACTACTTCGATCCGACCCTCAGGGATATCGAAGCCTTTCTGGCAAGCAGTCAGCAGCGGGTTTCCGGCGAGACCCGGGTGCTGGTCGCTCCGGGGCGCTTCCAGGTGGTGGGGACCCGGAGCCCCTTCTCGATGATGGACCGGAGCGTCGCCACCTACGGCGAGGAGAACCGGCTCTGGACCGGTGCGGAGGCGCGCGCCTTCAGTCGCGTCTCCGCCATTCCCGAACTGCTCGCGGCCAAGGTCGCCGCCAGGTAAGGAGTCCCATGGTCAAGACCACCCGCATCCGCCTGGATCGCATCTCGTCGTCCACCCGGAACGCTCATCTCGCCGGCGAAGTCATCGTGGGCGACGAGATCATCGCCACGGAGGGCTACGTGCTGGCCGTGCGCATCCTGCACGACAAGCCGAGCTACAACACCGTCGAGGATCTGAGCGGCCGCATGGTCTCGCTCCGCGCCGGCGACGTGCTGGCCGGCACCTTAGGTCATCGTCGTGCCCTCCGGGGTTACGCCGGCATCGTGCCGAGCACCATCGCCGTCGGTGATACGATCGAAGTGCTCAACCTCGGTGGCATCCTGGGCAAATGCACATCGGCGAGCCCGGAGAATGGCGCCCCGTTCAAGGCCGAAGTGCTGGGGGCGATCCTTTCGTTCCCGGCGCTGGGAGACCGCGTCGGCCGGCCGGCGCATATCAAGGATCACTCGGTGCCGCTCGCCGACCGGCTCGAGGGCCAGGTTCCAGTGGTCTATGTCGCCGGCACCTGCATGAACGCGGGCAAGACCGTGGCCGCCACTGAGCTGGTGCGGGGGCTCTCTCGTTCCGGGCTGCGGGTCGCGGCCTGCAAGCTCACCGGCGTCTCGCTGATGCGGGATTCGCTCTCGATGCTCGATGCCGGCGCGGTCGCTTCGCTCACGTTCAATGACACCGGCATCGCGACCACGCGCGCCGGCCTCACCGTCACCGCCGCCAAGGGGATCTTCAATCGGCTTGGCGCCTCCAAGCCCGATGTGATCGTCGCCGAACTCGGCGACGGCATCCTCGGCGAGTACGGCGTGCAGGACATCCTGCGCGACCCGGAGCTCACCGCCGTCGCCGCCGCCTATGTCATGGCCGCACCCGATCCCGTCGGCTGCTGGGGCTCCGTGACGCTCATGCGCGACCTCTTCGGTCTCCCGGTGACCGTGCTGACCGGCCCCGCGACCGACAACGAGGTGGGCCGGGATTACATCAAGGCGGAGCTGCAGCTTCCGGCGCACAACGCGCTCCGCGACGCCCAGGGATTGATCGACGTCGTGCGCGCCGCGCTGGAGAGCCGTCAGCCGGAGCCCGCCGCGGTCTGATGTCGCTTCGCGTCACGGTCATCGGTGCCGCTGGTTATGCCGGCGGCGAACTGCTTCGGCTGCTGCTGCAGCATCCCGAGGTGGGAGATGTCGTGGCCACCAGCCGCAGTCAGGCGGGGGTGCCGGTCGGTGAGGTCCATCCGGCACTCGCGCCGCTCACCGACGTGCGCTTCTCGGGCGCCTCGCCCGGCGATGCCGCGCGCGGCGCCGATGTGGTCTTCCTCGCGCTCGAGCATGGGGAGAGCTCCAAGGTGGCCGAGGAGATCTTCGCCGCGGGGCCGGGGCTCGTGATCGATCTCGCCGCCGACTTCCGGGTCAGTGACCTCGATCTTTACGCCCGCTACTACGGCCAGCACGCCGCGCCCCAGCTGGTGCCGAAGTTCACCTACGCCCTGGCCGATGTGCTGGGCAGCGACCTGCTCGGAAAGGAAGCGCTCGCCGCGCCTGGCTGCTTCGCGACGGCGGCGCAGCTCGCGCTCTATCCGCTGGCGAAGAGTGGGGTGGCGGCGATCCCCGCACTCTTCGCGGTGACCGGCTCGAGCGGCAGCGGGGTGCATCCCAAGCCGACGACCCATCATCCCGCCCGCGCGCACAACCTCTTCGCCTATCAAGTGCTGAATCACCGGCATGAGGCGGAGATCCTGCAGCGCTGGCGGGAGTGGCGCGGCGATCCCGCCGCGCGGGCCCGGCTGATGACCCACTCCGGCCCCTTTGTGCGGGGCATCCATCTCACCCTGCATCTCGATCTCGGTGCCGTGGCGGGTCGCGCGTCGGCGATCGATGTCCCGGCCCTCTTCCGGGCGGCCTACAAGCAGCGTCCCTTCGTCCGTCTGATCGATCAGGCGCCGGAGCTGACCCATGCCGTCGGGACCAACTACGCCATCATTCAGGCGGTGCAATCGGCCGATGGCCGCGAGGCACAGGTCATGGTGGTGATCGACAACCTGGTGAAGGGTGCCGGTGGCCAGGCGTTGCAGGCGATGAACCTCGCGCTCGGGCTTCCCGAGACGGCGGGGCTCCGTTTCGCGGGGATGTTCCCATGCTGAAGACCGAGTCGGCGCTGCTCCCGGTGTACGCCCAGTTTCCGGTGCGTCCCGTCTCGGGCCGGGGCTCATGGTTGACCGACGCCGAGGGCAACGCCTGGCTCGATGTCTACGGCGGACACGCCGTCTCCTCGACCGGCCATAGCCACCCGACGGTGGTGCGCGCCATCGCGGAGCAGGCGGAGAAGCTGCTCTTCTACTCCAGCGCCGTCCCGCACGCGAACCGTGAATTGTTAGCCGAGCGACTGGTGGAGCGCTGCCCCGTGCCACTCGGCAAGGTCTTCTTCTGCAATTCGGGGGCGGAGGCGAACGAGAACGCCCTGAACCTCGCCCGCAAGATGACCGGTCGTCAGCCGGTCGTGTCGCTTCAGGGGGGCTGGCATGGGCGCACCGCCGCCTGCCTCGCGGTGACCGATGGGGCGAAGTACGAGGAGGGGGCACTTCGCGCCGGCATGGCGCTGTCCATGAAGCTCCCCTTCAACCAGCTCGAAGGGCTGGAGCGCATGATCACCGCCGAGATCGCGGCGGTGATTCTGGAACCGGTGCAGGGGATGGCCGGGGCGCGTGCGTGCGACGTCGCCTTTCTCCAGCGAATCCGCGACCTCTGTACCGGGCATGGGGTGCAGCTCATCTACGACGAGGTGCAATGCGGGGTCGGTCGCTGCGGGGCCTTCACCGCGGCGGAAGCCTTCGGCGTGATCCCTGACATTCTGACCATGGCGAAGGGCCTTGCCTCCGGACTCCCGATCGGTGCGGTGGTCGTCAGCGATGCCGTCGCCGCCGGGATCAAGACCGGTGACCTCGGCAGCACCTTTGGTGGCGGCCCGGTGCCCTGCGCCGCGGCATTGGCGACGCTCGACGTGATCGACGTTGAAGGGCTCATCGCCAATGCCATCGAGGTGGGTGAGTACATCACCTCGGCCGCTCGGCGGCTCGGCGGCTCGGCTGTGAGCAGTGTCGAGGGGCGGGGCCTGCTGCTCGGGCTTCGCCTGACTCGGCCCGCCGCCGACGTGCAGAAGTCTCTGTTCGGCAAGCGCATCCTCACCGGCACCGCCGGTGATCCCGCCATCCTGCGTCTCCTCCCGCCGCTCAGCTTCTCGCGAGCCGAGGCGGACCTGCTGCTGACGGCCCTCAAGGAGGTGCTGGCGTGAGCAAGCGCGACTTCATCACCGTCGAGGATTGGAGTGGGGAGGAGATCGACGCCGTCCTCGCGCTGGCCGCGAAGGTCAAACGGGGTGAGGTGCTCGGTGGGCTCGAGCGCAAGGTGATGGCGATGGTCTTCATGGATCCCAGCATGCGGACCCGGACCAGCTTCGAGACCGCGATGTTCCTGCACGGTGGCCACGCGGTGGTCCTGGAACCGGGCAAGAGCAGCTGGAGCCTGGAGACCGAGCCCGGCGCCGTCATGGATGGCACCACCGTCGAGCATATCAAGGACGCGGCACAGGTGCTGGGCCGCTATGCGGATGTCGTGGGTGTGCGTTCGTTCCCGCGAGGAACCGACTGGAACGTCGCACGCGAAGACCGGATCGTCCGCGACTTCGCGCACTACTGCGAGAAGCCGGTCATCAACATGGAATCGTCGCGCCGGCATCCCTGCCAGCAGCTGGCGGATGCGATGACGCTGCGCGAGAAGCTGGGCGATCCCCGCGGCAAGCGCTTCGTCCTGTTGTGGGGCTGGCATCCCAAGTCGCTGCCGACGGCGGTGCCCGCGAGCGCGGCGCTCGCGGCGGCGCACCAGGGCATGGAAATCGTGATCGGCCGACCCGACGGGTATGAGCTCGATCCCGAGGACACGGCCTTGATCCGGCGAATGGCGCAGGCGCGCGGGGGCGAGTTCGTGCACATCATGAACGACCCCGATGAAGCGGTCGTCGGTGCCGATGTGGTCTACGTGAAATCCTGGGGCGCGGTGAAGTACTTCGGTCAGCCGGACGAAGAGGCCGCATTCCGTGCCGGGCTGCGCGACTGGAAGCTCACCGCGCAGCGGCTCAAATCTACCCGCGGCGGCAAGGCGACGGTGATGCACTGCCTCCCCGTGCGCCGCAACGTCGAAATCGACGACGCCGTGCTCGACGGGCCAACCTCCGCAGTGGTGGATGAAGCCGAGAACCGGTTGCATGTGCAGCGTGCGCTTCTGCTCTCGCTGCTTGGCACGACCTGAACCCACGACGGGCCATGACCATCGATCCATCCAAGGGCATCACCGGGCTCAAGGGCGCCCTCCGCTACGTCCGCGCCTATCGCGACCACGTCTTCGTCGTGAAGCTCGGAGGCGATGTCCTGGCGGACACCGAGGCGCTCGACCGGGTGGCGCAACAACTCGGGTTGCTGTCGTCGCTGAGCATTCGCATCGTGGTGGTGCACGGCGGCGGCCCGCAGGCCACCGCGCTGTCCCGGCGGCTGGGGCAGGAGCCGACCATCGTCGCGGGCCGTCGCGTCACGGACGACTCGGCGCTCGAGGTGGCCAAGATGGTCTACGCCGGCTCGCTCAACGTGAACCTGCTCGCTGCGCTTCGGGCCCACGAGGTGCAGGCGGTAGGATTGTCAGGCGTTGACGCCGATCTCATCTCGGCCCGGCGCCGGCCCCGGGTCCGTGTGGTGGACGACGCCGGTCTGGCCCGGGAGATTGACTACGGCCACGTCGGCGATGTGGACCGGGTGGATCCGCGGGTGCTGGAGACCCTGCTCTCCACCCGCTTCATGCCGGTGGTGGCGAGCCTTGCCGGCGACGGCGACGGCAACGTCTACAACGTCAACGCCGATACCGTGGCGGAGTCGCTGGCGACCGCGCTCAAGGCGCAGAAGCTGATTTTCCTCACCGGTGCCCCCGGCGTCCTGCGCGATCGCAACGATGCTTCCAGTCTGGTCACCTTTGCCGATCCCGACGATCTCGCCAGCCTGATGTCGAGCGGCTCGATCGCGGGGGGGATGCGCCCCAAGGTGGAGGCCTGCATCCGCGCGGCGACCGGCGGCGTTGAACGCACTCATATCATTGATGGCCGGTTGCCCGATTCCATCCTGCTCGAGGTCTTCACCGGGGCCGGGTGCGGAACGATGATCGTCGGCCGCAAGGAAAAGGCAACCTATCTTGGCGTGGACCTCGCGACCTGAGATTGCCCTGCTCCGCGACCTCGTCGCGATTCGCTCGGTCAGCGGGACCGAGGAGACGATCGCGCGCTGGATCACGGAGTGGGCGCAGGCGGCCGGCCTGCAGGCGAGCCGCGACGATGCGTCCGTGACCCTCACCGTTCCCGGCCAGGCGCCCGGGAAGACGCTGGCCTTCGTCTCGCACCTCGACACGGTGCCCGCCGGGGAGGGATGGACCCGGCCCCCCTTCGAGCCGACCATCGAGGATGACCGGATGTATGGCCGCGGCTCCGGCGATGCCAAGGCGTCGGTCGCCGCGATGCTGATGGCCGCCCGCGACCTCGCCGAGTCAGGCGGTCCGGCCACCGGGACGCTGCTGGTGGTGCTCGGATTCGAGGAGGAGACCAAGCTCACCACGATGGGTGCCGCGGTGGAGCGACTCGGACCGATCGAGGCCGCGGTCGTCGGGGAGCCGACCAACCTCGAGTTCGCCATCGCGCAGCGGGGGTTGATGATGGTGGATCTCGTCGCCCGCGGTGTGCAGCGGCACGCCGGCTATGCCGCGGACAATCCCGACTTCACCAACGCCATCGTCGAACTCGGCCGCAATGTCGCGAAACTGCCATCGCTCTTCCGCGACCGGGTGCATCCGATCCTCGGCATCGCCACCGCGACGCCGACGATGCTCGAGGGTGGCATCAGCCGCAACGTCACGCCGCCCCTCGCCCGCGCCGTCCTCGATGTACGGAGCACGCCGAACTGGAGTCATGCCGAACTCGCCGCGGCACTCGCCGCGGCGCTCGACGTGGAGGTCGTGGTAACCTCCGATCGCCTGGTGCCCTGCGAGACACCCGCCGGATCGCGACTGCTCGAGGTGGCGCGGTCGGTGCGCCCCGAAGGGAGGCCGTTCGGTTCACCAACCTGTTCCGACTGGGTATTCTTGCGCGACCGGGATGCCATCAAGTGCGGACCCGGGACCAGTCGTCGCTCACATACCGCGGACGAATACGTCGACCTGCCGGAAGTCTCGGAGGCGCGTCGCTTCTATCGCCACCTAGCCCAGGCCTATCTCGCATGAGCCGCAAGCAGCCCAGGACTCGAGCCAGCGCACCGACGGCACCGGTCTCTCCAGTGACCACAACGCTGTGGGCTTCCAGCAACTCGCTCGACCGCCACATGCTCGACTACACCGCGGCGGAGGACCGGCTCTGGGATGGACGGCTGATCGCGTGGGACATCCTGGGCAGCCTGGGTCACATCGAGGGACTCAAGGCCTCGAAGCTCCTGAGCCAGGGCGAGTACCAGCGACTCCGCGCGGGACTCCGGCTCGCGCTTCGCGAAGTCGAAGCGGGCCGGCTGGAGGTGACGCCGGAGCACGAGGATGTGCATACGGCGGTCGAGGACTGGCTGGTTCATCAAGTCGGTGCCGTCGGCGAACGGCTCCACGCCGGGCGCTCGCGCAACGACCAGGTGGCCTGCGACCTCCGGCTCTATCTCAAGGACCGGTTGCTGCTCCTCGCCGACGAGGCGCTCGATCTCGCCGAGAGCCTGCTGATCTTTTCCCAGAAATACCAGCGGGTGCTGTGGCCAGGCTACACCCACACCCGGCGCGCCATGCCTTCGTCTGCGGGGCTGTGGGCCGCCGCCTTTGCGGAAGGGATCCTCGACACCATGGAGGCTGCTCCGGCGGTGTGGGCCAAGGTGGACCGATCGCCGCTGGGCAGCGCCGCCGGTTACGGGGTGCCGCTCCCGCTCAAGCGCGAAGCCGCCGCCCGCGCGCTCGGCTTCGGCGCGGTGGAGCACAACGTCGCCCAGGTACAGAATGGGCGAGGCAAGCTCGAGGCGACGGTGCTCTTCTGGTGCGTGCAGCTCGGGCATGAGCTCTCCAAGCTCAGCACAGACGTGATCGCCTTTTCATCGGAAGAATTCGGCTTCCTCATCCTGCCGCCCGATCTCGCGACCGGCTCCAGCATCATGCCGCACAAGCGGAATCCCGATCTCTTCGAGCTGACCC
>JBDTTN010000082.1:0-8584 GCA_039930625.1 Gemmatimonadota bacterium
AATACTGCCCGAAATCGAGGCTTCATCGACAATTGCCGCGGCACAGTGTGGCTGGGGGACAACAGTTGCTGGGTACCGGCCATGTGGTGCCGGTGACCCATCTCCCACTCCCCGGACCCGGCCGCCGTGATCGATGAGGATCACGGGGCGGGGCCGAGGTGGAAGCATCAGGACGCAGCACCCGCCCCAAGGATCCCGCCCACCGGCTGCATAAGGCAGTCGAACATTTCGCCCACTCTTCCGACCACCAGATGGATACCGACAAGTGCCTCGACCTCGGCAACGGTCAGGTCGCGGCCGTCGACGCTGCGCACGATGGGGTGGTTCGGATCGCCCTCTATCGTCGCGAAGGGTATCCCATTGACCTGGAAGACGGCCTGCACCTCGGCGGACGTCGCATGCCCCGCCATCCCGACCTGGCTGAGTCCCTGCCAGACCTGTACCTGGATAGCGCCTGCCGAGTCGCCTGTCAGGGAGACATGCTGCAGCGTGGCGGTCGCGAGGAAGCCCTTCGAAGGAACACCGATAGCGAACTGAACCTCCGCCACCGTGGTATCCTGGGAGTGGGCCCCGACGACCCCGACCCGGAACTCGACCCGCGTGGTGCCATCAGTCGTGAACCCGGTCGCCTGCAACGTGCCGGCGTTGGCCGCTCCGAGCACGGCGACGCTGTAGTCGAGGCGAGTTACCCGATCCATGACAATCGTGAGCCGGAGCGCGATGCCGGGAGCGAGGGGATCCCCTTCGTCCGTCAGGTCCGCCTGACCAAGTTCCTGACTCGGCAGTGGCTGCTGGGTAGCGCTGTCCACCGCATAGAGAATGAACCGGACGCCATTGGCAGGCGCCCCGATCCTGGTGGAGTCCGGTACATACTGCAGCGTGGTGCCATCGAGTACGAAGGTCGTGCCGCGAATCGCCGGCGGGAGCTGTGGCGCGACGAGGTGCGCATTGCTGGAGCTGAGGAGCGCCTGCGCGATACGGACTCCGCCCATCACCGGGCTCAATCCACTCTGGGCCGTGACGAGCCCGGCGCCGACCTTTCCCGCCAGGGCCGCCGCCGGCCCCGCAGCGCCGAATCTCGGGCCGAGGGTGCGGAGACTCTGCCAGGCGCCGCCGCCTAGGACCTGCTGGACCGTCTGGAGGTTGGTGTTGATGTCGGCCGCATCGAAGTTCTGCCCTGTTCCGCCAGGCCCACCAGCATCACTGCATGCGACGGCGAGCAGTGTGATGGCGACGGCGGCAGCTACATTCTTCTGGGTACGCATGGACTGATCCCTCCCAAGGTGTGAAGACCGACGGTCCCGCTCATGAGTGCTGCTGGCATGAGTGTCGGAGACGTCGCGGCCATAGGACTGCGTGGCTGCCCGGGAGGGGATGTCATATGGTTGGCGCCCTGGGGACACTCATCTGCGTACCCAACAGCGTGGAGATGTCGCGAGTGGACCTTGCGCAGCAGCTGGAGCAGCTCCACCTCGCCGCCTTCGGGTGGGCGCTCAGCTGCTGCGAGGGAAACCGGGCGGCCGCGGAGGACGCATTGCAGGCGACCTACCTCAAGATCCTCGAGGGGCGGGCCCGCTTCGAGGGGCGCTCCAGTCTCCGTACCTGGGTGTTCGGGGTTCTCCGGAGGACGGCGTCAGAGGAGGATCGGCGCGGAGGGAGCCGCCGCTGGCGACCTCTCTCCCTGGTGGAGTCTCACCCCGCCACCGGCAGCGACCGCCACCACCCGGACGCTGGCGTGCTCCGGTCGGAGGAGAGTTCCCACCTTCTGGCGGCGCTCGAGGCGCTGCCCGCCCGGCAGCGAGACGTACTGCACCTGGTCTTCTATCAGGAACTGACGATCGCGGAAGCGGCGGAGGTGCTCAGCGTCGGGCTGGGGACCGCACGCACGCATTATGAGCGAGGGAAGGCCGCCTTGCGACGGAAGCTGGAGGGAATGCGATGAATGACGAGAATGAAAGCGAGCTTCGCGAGCGTTTCGGACGGCTTCGCGAGGAGGATGTTGCGGCGGCGCCGAAGTTCCACAGCCTTCTCGAGCGGCCGGTCGTCGCCGCGCCTCGGCATCGACCCACTCGATGGCTTGGATCAGTCATGCTGGCGGCGGCGGTCCTCGCCGTGATCGCGATCGGAATTACTCGAAGCCGCGGCCCGCACCCCAGGTACTCGATCGATCTCGCCTCGACGACCTGGCGCGGTCCGACCGATTTCCTGCTGGTGACGCCTGACAATGAGACGCTGCGGACGGTTCCGCGGCTCGGTGAACTGGATCTGAACTGGAGGACTCCGTGAAGCGCCTGCCGATCTACCTCGTGGCTCTGTTGGCCCTCGTTCTCGTATCGCCGCTCGGTGCCCAGCAACCCACGCCGACGCCAGGACCGGGGGACGATCCGCTGGCAAAGCTCCTCTTCCCGCCCGAACTGGTGCTGCAGCATCAGGGGGACATCGGGCTCCGGCCGGAACAGCGTACCGCCATCACCCGCGCGATCGGCGAGCTGCAGGGAAAGGTCCTCGACATCCAGTGGCGCATGCAGGAGGCGGCGACTCAGCTCGCCGCCTTGCTCGGGAAATCGTCGGTCGACCAGACGGCGGCGCTGGCGCAGGTGGATCAGGTGCTCAACCTGGAGCGCGACGTGAAGCGCGCCCAGCTCACGCTGCTCATCCTGATCAAGAACACGCTGACCGCCGAGCAACAGGGGAAGCTGGATCAGTACCGGAGGCGATGATCAGTACGAACGAACTCACGGCGCGAACCATCGCCTCGCGCCGCCGGGCGGGCTGAACCTCGGCCAGGGCAATCGTCCGCGGCAGCCCT
The DNA here is from genome assembly GCA_039930625.1 of Gemmatimonadota bacterium. Lineage (GTDB taxonomy): Bacteria > Gemmatimonadota > Gemmatimonadetes > Gemmatimonadales > GWC2-71-9 > JADJOM01. The sequence continues at coordinate 2,810 of JBDTTN010000082.1, forward strand.
GACCTATTCCGGCATCTCTCCATACGGCACCACTGGCGCCGCCACCCTCAGCTCTCCCGCGCGTGCAAACCGGAGAGTCACTCTCAGCGTATCTCCGATGGCGTAGTCCTGGGTTAGCCCGCTGAACATGACATGCATCGCTCCCGGAATCATGTCTACAGTTTGCCCCGGCGGGAGGACCACCGCGTCCGCCATCGTCATGTGGCCATTCGACGTGCCCATGATCATGGCGGAGGAAGAGTCCGGCCCCTGCGCCGCCACGAGGCTGTCTGCCACCGTGCCGAGGTTTTTCAGTCGGAAATAAGCCGCCCCGGCATCCCCAGCCGATGGGTGAGCGTACGCCGAAAGCAGCGCGATGTCGCCGACCCGCGCGAGCGGCGGTCGCTGGCTGCAGGCGCCGGCAAGGAGCAGCGACAGGGCAGGAAAAATGGCAATGCGGCGCATGGGTCCTCGGCGGAAGGCGGAGTTTCGAGCTCGCCAATCATGCCCCTGAGCGTGATCCGCTGGCAAGCCGGGAATCAGGGCGCCGGTCGGTGCGACCTGTTAGAATTCCGCCTCCACCGTCCGCTGCTGTGGGCGACCGGCGGATTGATCAAATCGTCTCGGAGAAACAGGCAATGCGAAATTCGAAGCTCATCGTCGGTGCGTGCGCCGCGCTCGCCATCGCGCCCATCACCGCGCTGGTCCACACCCATCTGGTCAAGGCCGAGCCAGGCGTGGACGCCACCATCACGGCCGCCCCGAAGCAGGTCCGCCTCTGGTTCAACGAGAAGCCCGAGCTCGCCCTCTCCGGCGCGACCCTCATGAAGGCCGATCATTCGCCGGTCGCCGTCGTCAAGCTCGGCGCCACCGACGACACCCTCTCGGTCGCTGGCACCGTGCCGGTGGCGCTTGAGCCGGGCAAGTACATGGTCATGTGGCGTACCAGCTCGGACGACGGTCACGCCGTTCGGGGCATGTACTACTTCACCTACGACACCGCAGGCCCCGCCAAGCCCTGACGTGCGGTTCCTCTCCGCGAGCTTCCTCTCCCTGGCACTGGGATCACCGCTCGGCGCCCAGGCGCCGACGGGCATTCATGTCGATACAGCGATCGCCGTTCCCATGCGGGACGGCGTGGTGCTGCGGGCCGATATCTGGCGCCCCGATCGCGAGGGCGCCTTTCCCACTCTCGTCTACCGCACCCCCTACGATCGCCGTGATGCCGCGGATGATTCCGGCATCGCCGCGCAGGCGGTGGCCCGCGGTTATGCGGTCGTGCTCCAGGACGTGCGTGGACGCTACGCGTCCGAGGGCGATTTCGACGCCTACCGCCATGAGGGCGACGACGGCTACGATACGATCGAGTGGGCGGCCGAGCAGCCCTGGTCCAATGGCATGATCGGCACCATCGGTCTTTCCTATCCCGGAGCGGTGCAGTGGCTCGCCGCCATTGCGGCGCCCCCGCATCTTCGGGCCCTGGTTCCCGCGATGACCTACGCGACGCCGGAAAGCTTCTGGTACGGCGGCGGCGTATGGGATGGTTCCTGGCTCGATTGGACCTGGTACAACATCGCCCCCGACGCCAGCCGGCGCTTGGGCCGCGGAGCGCCCGGTTCGGACGACACCACTTTCGCGCGGCTCCGGGCCCACCGACCACTCGCTTCGCTCCCCGATCTCCAGGGACTCACGCCGTGGTACTACGAGTGGATGAGGCACCCGCCCCGTGATCCGTGGTGGAGCTGGGCTGTGCTCGAGGGTCACTATCAGGACGTCAGCGCGGCGGTGATCAATCTCTCGGGCTGGTTCGACGAGCCGTACGGGCCACTCGGTGCCGCAACCAATTACACCCGCCTCGTCCAGACCGGGGGACAGGCCCGTACCCGGTTGATCCTCGGTCCTTGGACTCACGGCGTATCCGAAATTCAACGTTCCGTGGCCGGCGACCGTGACTTCGGCAGCGAGGCGCCGATCGCCTACCCCAATCTGGTGCTCGACTGGATGGACCGCTTTCTGGCTACCGCCAGCACTGCCAGCGACTTCGATCCGCCCGTCCGGGTCTTCATGATGGGAGAGAACCAGTGGCACTGGTTCAGCAACTGGCCTCCCACCGGGGTCCGTCCGGACACACTCTACCTCCACGGCGCCGGTGTGCCCGCGATTCCAGGGTCGCTGGATCGTCAGGCAGTCTCGCCCGGCAAGCCGGCATCGAGGTTCCGCTCCGATCCGGCGCATCCGCTGACCGACCCGTTCAAGGGCCGTGCCGGCGCGCACGACTATCGCGCGCTGGTCGGCCGGTCCGACGCGCTGGTCTTCGAGACCGCGCCGCTCGAGGAGTCGATGGACATCGTCGGTCCGGTCGTCGCCGAGCTTTCCGCGAGTGCGGACGTCGCCGATTTCGACCTCTGGATGCAGCTCTACGATGTATCGCCTGACAGCACCGCGTGGAATCTCGCCGGCCCGGGGAACGGCCTGCTGCGCGCGAGCTACCGCGAGGGCGGACCCGCCCGCAACCTCCCCCGGCGGGGCAAACCGGTCCGGCTGGTGCTGGACCGCACCATCACCGCCAACCGTTTTCTGCCGGGGCACAAGGTCCGGATCGTCCTCTCGGCGAGCTTCACCCCCTACTTTTCCGTCAACCCGCAGACTGGTGGCCAGGAGTTCGAGACCCGCACGACCCGCGTAGGCACGATTACCATTTATCACTCGTCCGGGCAGACCTCACGCCTGATTCTGCCGCTGCTTCCCGCGACAGCCACCCATTGAAGCAACCGCGCACTCCGTGAATCACGACACCGGACCACTGCCGCTCGATCTCTACGCCCTCGGACGGGGACTCGCCTACGCGGCGACGCTGGCTCTCATCGGCGCCTGCGTCTTCGCGGCATTGCTTCCCCGCTGGCGCGACGAGGAAGACGATGAGACCGCGCTCGCTGCCCGAGGCCTCGATCGCGCCTGGCGGGTTGCCGGCGGTGCCGCCGCTCTATTGTTATGCGCCCACCTGCTGCGAGCCTATGGTCAGGTCCGGTCCTTTCTGGATCCGATCGAGCCGACGACCTGGGACTTCACCAGGGCGGCGCTCACCCAGACCACCTGGGGCAGGGGATGGATGGCCCAGGTCGCTGCGGCCGCGTTGAGTCTGTTGATGGCGCTCCTCGCGCCGCGTCGCTCCGCTGCCGGAGTCCAGTTGCTGGGCACGGCTGCGCTTGCGGTCACCTGCACCTCGCCGCTCACCGGCCACGCCGTCGAGCATCCGTGGGGTCTGCCGCTCGGGGTTGGGCTCCACGCGCTGCACCTGATCGGTGGCGGTGTGTGGCTGGGGACGCTGCTCTCCATACTCGTCGCGGGGCTGCGGGCGATCACGACGCCCTCCCTGCCGCGCGATCACGCCGCCGTGGCGCGGATGATCACCGTGTTTTCACCGGTTGCGCTGACCGGTGCCGGCCTCGCGGTCGGAGCCGGACTGCTCATGGCCTACGCCTATATCGGGGACTTCGCGAGCCTGTGGGGTACCACCTACGGCCGGACACTGCTGGTGAAGACGGGACTGCTCGTGATCACCATGGCGCTAGGCGCCTGGAACTGGCGCCGGGTCACCCCTCGTCTCGGCAGCTCGCGCGGTACTTCGGAGCTCACCCGGTCTGCAACGATCGAACTGTGCATCGGCGCCCTGCTGCTCGCCGCGACCGCGGTGCTCGTCGCGCTGCCGGCGCCCAAGGTGTGACGACATGATGCGCCCTCCGCAACTCGCCCGATGCATCACGATTGCGATGCTCCTCGCGCTCGGATGCAGTCCTGGCCAGCCGAAGGGTTTCAGCGGCGAAGGTCTATCCGCGCCGATGCTGCTGACGCCGCTTCCCAAGCCGGAACTGGTGCTCACGACCACCGACGGCGCCAGCTTTGATCTGAAGCGAGAGACGGAAGGATTCGTCACCCTGCTCTTCTTCGGCTACACCAGCTGCCCCGATCTCTGTCCGGTGCAACTGGCCAACATCGCGACCGCGATGCACCGGATGGACCCGGAGCTCGCGAGCCGCATCAAGGTGGTCTTCGTCACGGTGGACCCGAGACGTGACACGCCGACCGTGGTCCGTGCCTGGCTGGATCATTTCGATCGCCGATTCGTCGGGCTGACCGGAGACAGCGCGTCTGTTGCCTCCGCTTTCACTCAGCTCCGACTCGGCCACCCCATGGCCCCGCTTCCGGCGAGTTCCGATTCCACCAGCTACACCATCAATCACACGGTCGTGGTCCTCGCCTTCACGACCGACAACCTGGCTCACGTCGCCTATCCATCCGGGATTCGCGCCGATGACTGGGGCAAGGATCTCGCCATCCTGGCGAAGAGCTTCTGAGAACGTGAGAGCCACCATGCGCCGCTTCGCCGTCCTTGCCCTGTCCCTTGTCACCGTCGCACTCGGCTGCAAGCCTGCCGGGCCGAAGACCTTCAACCCCGATGGCCTCACTGGCCCGCAGATCACTCCGCCTCTGCCCAAACCGGAGATCGTCCTCACCACCACCGAGGGGAAGCCGTTCGATCTACGGAAGGACACCGAGGGCTACGTCACGCTGCTCTTCTTCGGCTACACCCACTGTCCCGACGTCTGCCCGGTTCACCTCGCGAATATCGCCGCGGCGCTGTCGAAGCTTTCGCCTGAGGTCAACAATGCGGTGAAGGTGGTCTTCATCACCACTGATCCACAGCGGGACACTCCGGCGGTCATGCGTGCCTGGCTGGACAAGTTCGACAAGCGGTTCATCGGGCTGACGGGCGATTCGCTCGCGCTTGCCACTGCCGCGCGGCTCTCCCACGTCGGCCCGGCGATTCGTGAACCTGGCCCCACCGACAGCACCTATACCGTCGGGCACTCGGCGATGGTCTTCGCCTTCACGCGCGATAACCTGGCGCATGTCGTGTACCCCTTTGGCATCCGGCAGGCGGACTGGTCCAAGGATCTCGTGATACTCACCAAGGGCAGCTGACCATGCAGTGGTGGTGCTCCGCCACCGGGCAGCCGTGGACCTGGGCATGGAAGGCCTATCCCGGCGTGTGGCTGTTCGTGGGGTTGCTCGCCTGGGGGTACTGGCGGTTCATCGCCAGGCCTGGCGAACCGGCTGGCCGACGGAGTGTCGGCTGGTTCGTCGCGGGACTCCTCTGCATCTGGGCCGCGCTCGACTGGCCCATTGGGGCTCTCGGCGCCGGATATCTCGCGACCTTCCACACCATCACCTACATCCTGCTGTCGATTGTCGCCCCGGCCTGCCTCCTGCTGGGAGTCCCGGAGTCGGCTGTCCGGCGCGGACTTCGGTACCCGCTCGGCGGACTCGTGATCCGCGGGCTGGCCCGGCCACTCATTGCGCTCAGCCTCTTCAATACCATCCTGCTGGTGACCCATGTGCCCGCCGTGGTGGACGGAGCCATGAGTTCCCAGTTAGGCGCTCTCGCGATCGATCTGGGCTGGCTGCTGGGTGGGATCGCGCTCTGGTGGCCGGTGCTGGCGCCGTCGCCGGACGTCGGTCGCATGCGGCGCCCGATGAAGATGGCCTACCTCTTCGCCTCCACTCTGGTGCCGATTCTCCCTTCGGCGTTCCTGACCTTTGCGGAGTATCCGCTGTACGCGACCTACGAACTCGCACCGAGAATCTTCGAGCGGATGACGGCGCAGCAGGATCAGCAGGTGGCGGGGTTGCTCATGAAGCTGGTCGGCGACCTGCCGATCTGGTTCGCCTTCGGTGTCATCTTCTTCCGGTGGGCCAAGGCTTCGGAGGTCACTCCGCCGCCGGACCACCCCGGTT
>JBDTTN010000083.1:0-8582 GCA_039930625.1 Gemmatimonadota bacterium
GCTCTTCGGTCCGGCTCGGGTAGCTCACGATCAGCTTGAAGAGGAACCGGTCGACCTGCGCCTCGGGCAGGGGATAAGTACCCTCATGTTCCAGCGGATTCTGGGTGGCGAGGACCAGGAAGAGCTCCGGCAGCTGATGACTCGCGCCGCCGATCGTCACCTGTCGCTCCTGCATCGATTCGAGAAGCGCACTCTGCACTTTGGCCGGGGCGCGGTTCACTTCGTCGGCGAGCAGGATGTTGGTGAAGATCGGGCCTTTCTGGACGGTGAAGTCTCCCGATTTCTGGTTGTAGATCATCGTCCCGATGAGGTCGGACGGCAGCAGGTCCGGGGTGAACTGGACCCGGCGGCAATCGCAGTCGATGGTCGAGGCCAGGGTCCGCACCGCCAGCGTCTTGGCAAGCCCCGGCAGTCCCTCGAGCAGCAGATGCCCGTCCGCGAGGAGCCCGATCAGCAATCGCTCGAGCAGAATCTGCTGCCCCACGATCACCCGGCCGATCTCGGTCAGCACGTCGCGAAAGGCGGCGCTCTCCGCCGCGATCTCGGGCGCGCGGGCGAGAGCGGAATCGGGACTGAAGCGCGCGAGTGCGCCGGGAACGGTCGAAGTCATTCGGGAAGGTGTCCGGGAGGGTAGGGAAAGCCCTGAATCGGGTGACGCTGCGCTTTGGGGCGAGGCACGCGCTGGATAAGTATACGGCTTTGTGGAATCACGGAAGGGCGCCCTGCGCGGGGAAGGAAACGTTGGACGGGGTCACCATCCTGGTGCACTTTGGTGCATGCGCGAAGACACCGACATCGGCGGCCCGCGGCGCGGCTTTCCTGCCACTGTCTATTCGATGGTGGAACGGGTCGCCAGTTCCGATGCCGATGTCCGTCAGCAGGCCTATGGTGAGCTGGTGACCGCGTACTGGAAGCCGGCCTACGTGCGCTTCCGGCTGCGATGGGGAGTGAACGGGGAGGACGCGAAGGACCTGACGCAGGAGTTCTTCGCCCGCGCGATGGAACGCGGGTTCTTTGCCGACTTTGACCCGACCAGGGCCCGGTTCCGCACTTTCTTCCGAACCTGCCTCGATCGCTTCGCCCAGAACGCGAGCCGGGAGGCGCAGCGTCAGAAGCGGGGCGGCGCCGCACAACTGCTCCCGCTCGACTTTGCCGGAGCCGAGCGCGATTACCTGGCCGCCGGGCAGGTCGCAACCGCGGACGTCGATCAGCGCTTTCAGGATGAATGGGTGCGCGGGCTCTTCTCGCACGCCGCCGAGGCCCTTCGGGCCTCCACGCTCGGTGGCTCCTACGAAGTGCGATTCAGGCTGTTCGAGCGCTACGATCTGGCCCCGGGAACTCGCGGAGACCGACTCTCGTATCAGCTGCTGGCTACCGAGTTCGGATTGCCGTTGACGCAGGTGACCAATCACCTCGCGTGGGCCAGAAAGGAATTCCGCCGCCTGTTGCTGGATCGACTCCGTGCTCTCACTGCGAATGACGCCGAGTTTCGCGCCGAGGCGGCGGAGCTCCTCGGCGTTCGACTTCCATGACCGACCTCCCCGACGAAGTGCTCGCCCACTTGCGGAGCGTCCTCGATTCGCCGGAGATCCCTGGCGATCGCTATCTGCCGCTCGAGGCCATCGCGCAGGGCGGGATGGGAACCATCTATCGGACCCACGACCGGACTCTCGACCGGGAGGTGGCGCTCAAGGTGCTGAGAGCCGAACTCTCGGGCGACATCCTGGCGGAGCGGCTCCGGCGCGAGGCGCGGATCCTGGCCCGGCTGGAGCACCCGGGAATTGTCCCGGTCCACGATGCCGGGATGCTGGCGGATGGGCGGGTGTTCTATGTGATGAAGCTGGTCCGGGGCCAGCGGCTGGACGAGTTCGCGAGCCACGCCACCCGCAACGATGTCCTCAGGGCGTTTCTGCGGGTGTGTGAGGCGGTCGGCTTTGCACACGCTGAGGGCGTGGTGCATCGTGACCTGAAGCCGGCCAACGTAATGGTCGGTGCCTTCGGTGAGGTGCTGGTGCTCGACTGGGGTATCGCGCGATTGGTGCGGGAAGGGCGCGAGCGCGCCGGAGGTGAGAGCGCTGTCCCGCGGGAAACGGTCGCTGATGACACCTCATCGGGAACCGTGCTCGGGACTTTCGGATTCATGGCGCCGGAGCAGGCGGCCGGCGCCGTGGACAGGGTCGACGGGCGGAGCGACGTCTATTCGTTAGGCGCCGTGCTCCGCCAGCTGATCGGTCCGGCGCCACCGCGGCCCCTCGCCTCGATCTGCGACCGGGCATCGGCGCAGCTCCGGGAGGAGCGTTACCCCGACGTGGCGGAGCTGGCGGCCGAGGTGACACGGTACCTCGATGGCGTCCCGGTGCAGGCGCACCGCGAATCCCCGCTGGAACGCGTGGGCCGGGCGTACCTGAAGTATCAGACCCCGATCATCCTGGTGCTGAGTTACCTGGCGATGCGGATGCTCTTCCTGCTCTGGCGGGACCGGTAGCGCGGCCGGCGGTGATAAAGGCCCGGGACGGGGGCGGGTAATAGGACCACAGGTACGCGGCATCCCGGTCCCTTTCACGTGGAGTCGTCACATGAACAAGCCGTTGCTGGGCCTCATCCTTGGTGGCGTCCTCGGTGCGCTCGACGGGCTCACCGCCCTGGTCTCGGCCCCGGAGGTCGCACCCCAGATCATGATGATCGTGATCGGTTCGATGGGCAAAGGCCTGATCGCGGGGACGCTCATCGGCTGGATCGCCAAGCGGGTCCACAGCTTGCCGCTCGGCCTGCTGATCGGGGGAGGGTTGGGTGCGCTCTTTGCGCTCCCATTCGCGATGGGGAAAAACCCGGACACCGGGGCGGTCTACTTCTGGGAAATCATGATCCCGGGATCGATCGTCGGCCTGATCGTCGGCTTTGCCACGCAGAAGTACGGAGCGACGACGGCCAAGGCCTGATCGCGGCGGCTGGCTCTCAGCTGCTGAAACGGAAGAGGAGTACGTCCCCGTCCTGCACCACGTACTCCTTGCCTTCCGCGCGGGCGAGTCCCTGCTCGCGGGCCGGTTTCCACCCGCCGACCCGAATGAAGTCGGCGTAGGAGACTGTCTCCGCGCGGATGAAGCCCTTCTCGAAGTCGGTGTGAATCACTCCGGCGGCCTGCGGTGCACGGTCGCCGCGATGAATGGTCCAGGCGCGGACCTCCTTCTCGCCGGCGGTGAAGTAGCTCTGCAGGCCGAGAAGGTGGTACGCCGCGTGGGCGAGCCGATCGAGCCCGGACTCGGTGGCACCCAGTGCGGCGAGAAACTCGCCCCGGTCCTCCGGCGGCAGTTCGGCGAGTTCTGCCTCCACCTTGCCCGAGAAGACCACGATGTCCGCAGTCTCGGCGTCCACCGCCACTGCGGCCTTCAGCGCCTCGACGTGACGGTTTCCGGTGGCGAGTTCGCTTTCGAGAACGTTCGCGGCGTACAGCACCGGCTTGCTGGTGAGCAGATTGAATGCCCGGTAGGTGGGTGCTTCCTCGTCGGTCGGGACCACGGTCCTGGCCGACTTGCCATCCGAAAGCGCCGCTTTCAGTGCCGTCAGCAGCCGGCTCTCCAGCTTCGCCAGCGGATCGCCTGACTTGGCGGCCCGGGCCGCCTTATCGAGGCGCTTCTCCACGCCAGCGAGGTCGGCAAGCTGCAACTCGATATTGATCACCTCGCGGTCCCGCGCGGGATCGACCGAGCTCATCACGTGCTGCACGTCCTCATCGTCAAAGCAGCGGACCACGTGGACGATCGCGTCGACCTCGCGGATGTTGGCGAGGAATTGGTTGCCGAGGCCCTCCCCCTGACTCGCCCCCTTCACCAGGCCGGCGATGTCCACGAACTCTACGACCGCTGGAAGGGTGCGCTCCGGCTTCACGAGACGAGTGAGTTCGCCCAGCCGCGGGTCGGGGACGGTGACAACCCCAGTATTCGGCTCGATCGTGGCGAAAGGATAGTTCGCCACCAGCGCACCGGCGGAGGTGAGCGCGTTGAAGAGGGTCGATTTGCCGACGTTGGGAAGCCCGACGATGCCGAGGCGAAGCATATCCGTGTGACCGCCGTATCTGGGCGCCGTCGAGAGCGCCGACGGCTTGCTGATGAAAAGAAAGGTGACGACTACCTGCTGTTAAAGCGATTCATCGCCGGTTCGATGCCTTCGGCCAGCCAGCACTCCACCGCTTCGGCCATGGGATCAAGCTGGGCACTCAGCGCTTCGCGTTCCTCCGCCTCGAAACCGCCGAGCACGAAGTCCGCCGCGTCCTGAACGCCCGGCGGGAGCGGGCCGATACCGATCCTCAGCCGGGCGTAGTCCTGCATCCGCAACGTGCCTTCGATGCTCTTCAGGCCGTTGTGCCCGCCGGCGGAGCCTGCGCCGCGGAGCCGGAAGCGGCTCAGCGGCAGCGCGAAGTCATCCACGAGCACCAGCAGGTCGCGAGCGGGATCCCACTCTGGAAGCAAACGGAGCGAGGCCAGGGCGGCCCCGCTCCGGTTCATGTAGGTCTGTGGCTTGATGATCACCACTGCCTCGCCCTGGACCTGCCCGGCGCTCTCGCGCGCGGCCGGCACCCGCCTGAAGGGGAGCAGCTTCCAGCGCGCGGCGAGGTGATCCGCCAAGAGAAACCCGGCGTTGTGCCGGGTTGTCTCGTACTCCTGACCCGGATTGCCCAGGCCGACGATGGCGCGCAGAGCTCAGCCCTACTTCTTCTCGTCCTTCTCTGCCTCTTCGTCCGCCTTGGCCTTGCGGATGACCTCCGGCTCTGCCGGAGCCTCCGCAGTCGCAACCGCAGGGGCCTCCTCGGTCCGCGGGGCGACGACAGAACAGACCGGGAGGTTCGGGTCGTTCAGGATTTCGACCTTCGCCAGCTTGACGTCACGGACGTAGATCGACTTGCCGATGCCGAGCAGCGTCACGTCGAGGTCGACGCGCTCAGGGATGTCGGCCGGGAAGACCCGGATCTCCAGGCGGTGCAGCACCTGATCCAGGATGCCGCCGAAGTTGCGGACGCCGTCGGCCGTTCCGACCAGATGCACCGGCACTTCGAGGGTGATCTTCTCGTTCGCGCTCACCTCGTAGAGGTCGAGGTGCAGCACCTCGGTGTTGCGGAGCGGATTCCGCTGGATGTCGCGGATCAGCGCCTTCACCGGCGAACCACCGTCGACGGCCACGTCGAGAATCGTGCTGCCGGCACTGATGCCCGCCAGCAGCTTGCTCAGGGCGGCCCGGTCGACGCTCAGCGCCTCGGGGGCGCGGTTGTGGCCGTAGATGACCGCGGGAATCTGGCCGGCGCGGCGGAGGGTACGGGCGGCGCCCTTACCGGTGCCGGCGCGGCGTGCTACCTGGAGTGAAGCCTGATGTGCCATGGGTCCTTGGTCCTTCGCTCAGGGGTGGCCGGTGTGGCCTCCCGTACCAGGCGGCCGCTCGGCCGCCCATTGAATGTCAGTCGAACAGCGAACTTACCGACTGGTCGCTGTGGGTGTACCCGATCGCCTTGGCCAGCAGCGGCGCGATCGAGAGCACCTTGAGCCGGTCGAAGTGCCGGTCCGCCGGCAGCAGCACCGTGTTCGCCACCGCCACTTCGGTGACCGGGCTGTTCTTCAGCCGTTCGATAGCCGGGCCGGACAGCACCCCGTGCGTAGCGCAGCAGTAGATGTCCTCGGCGCCCAGACGCTTCAGGGCGTGGATCGCCTCCGACATTGTGCCGCCGGTGTCGATCATGTCGTCGGGGATGATCACGTCCTTCCCCTTGACCTCACCCACCACGTTCACCACCTCGGCCACATTGGCCGACGGCCGGCGCTTGTCGATGATCGCCAGCGTCGCGTTGAGCCGCTTGGCGAATCCGCGGGCCATCTTTGCGCCTCCGACATCCGAGGCGACCACCACGAGGTCGCGCAGCGACTTCTGCCGGTAGTGATTCACGAACACCGGCGCCGCGTACAAGTGATCCACCGGCAGATCGAAGAACCCCTGCATCTGGTGCGAGTGGAAATCCATCGCGAGCACCCGCTCGGTGCCGGCCACCGTCACCATGTTCGCCATGAGCTTGGCGCTGATCGCCACCCGGGGCTGATCCTTGCGGTCCTGGCGGGCATACCCGAAATAGGGAATGACCGCCGTGATCCGCGCAGCGCTGGCTCGCCGGGCCGCGTCGATCAGCAGCAGCAGCTCCATCAGGTTCTCGGCCGGCGGGTTCGTCGGCTGGATGACGAACACATCCCGGCCGCGCACATTCTCGTCGATCTTGACGAAGATCTCGCCGTCCGAGAATCGCTTGAGTGTCACCTGACAGAGCGGCTGGCCGAGATGCGCGGCAACCTCCTCCGCGAGCGGCCGGTTGGCCGATCCGGAGAGCAATAGCATCTGGCTCCGCTGCAGGAATTCGCTCATGGCAATAGCCCCCAAGATTAGCTGGGGGCAGGGGTTGGGTCAACACCAAGGATGGCGCGGATCGGCTGCGGGGAAGTTGGCCCCGGTGGATTCGAACCACCATTCGCAGATCCAAAGTCTGCTGTCCTGCCATTGGACGAGGGGCCAGTCGGACGGAAACGTAAGGGAAGCGCCAGGGTGGTGAAAGGGATTGCGGCTCCTGCGACCGGTCAGCCTGGAGTTACCAGCTCCGCAGGTCCGAGGGGCGTCGTCGCCATGGTTTCGACGGCGATCGCTCGTCCCAGCTTTGGGCTCAACGACATGCGGGCGTCTTCCCGGTCACGGGCGTTCCTGTAGATGGCGAAGATGGTGGACCCGGACCCGCTCATGCGGCAGAGCAGCGGATGGGTTGCGGCCAGGGCCTCGAAGGCCCGCTTCAGTTCGGGGTGCCGGCCAAAGAGTGCGAACTCGAAATCGTTGCCTCCCAACCGCGCGACGCTTCCCCACCCGGCCAGACTGTCGAGATCCATGGCCACCGCGCCACGCCTCCCCGCGTTCTGCCGGGCGGCGTCCACCAACCTGTAGGCATCTGCCGTGCTGATACCGAGCGGCGGAACCACGAGCAGCGCGGGCGCGGCGGGGAGGGGCGGGAGCCGGAGCAGTCGCTCGCCGTGGCCCCAGCCGAGGGCGAGCGGGGCACCGCTCATGAAGAAGGGAATGTCGCTGCCGAGTCGCGCGGCGAACTGCAGCAGCTCGTGCCTGGGAATGGCGCCCCCGGCCAGGTGATTGGTCCCGATCAGCGCTGCCGCGGCGTCGCTCGAGCCACCGCCAAGGCCACCCTGCACGGGTATCCGCTTGGAGAGTGTGAGGTGGACCCCGAACCGATTGCCGGTCGCATCCAGCACCAGGGTCGCGGCTCGCACAGCGAGATTCTGCTCGACGGGGCCGCAGTCGGCGCCGATCACCTCTATTGAGGCGCCCTGGGATTCCCGCCGCTCCACCCGAAGTGTGTCGCTGAGGTCGAGGAGGCAGAAGAGCGATTCGATCCCATGGTAGCCGTCGTCCTCCCGCGCCAGCACTCTGAGGAAGAGGTTGAGCTTGGCGTGGGCCTGAACCTCGACCACCGTGGTCATTCCTGACTCTGACGCAGACTGCCGAGGCCCAGGTTGGTGCGGAACACCGACCAGGCGCCGAGCAGGGTGATCGGCAGGAAGGTGGTGACGTGATAGGTGAGCGCGTACGCCGCGGCGAGGTTCTTGTCGACCTGATAGAGGCCGAGCACCAGAATGATCGGCGCCTCGAAGACCCCGACATAGCCGGGGGAGGAGGGAAGGGCGATCCCGAACATGATCAATCCCTGCATGAGCAGCGCGACCGAGAAGCTCGCGGTGATTCCAAACGCCACGAACATCGAATAGAAGGAGAGCGCTGACAGGGTCCAGAGAACCAGCGACCAGAATGCCACCCCGGCGATGCGGCCAGGTGACCGGAGAGCGGAGAATCCGTGGCGCACGCCTTCGATGATCGCGACCAGCTTGGCGGCCAGGCGCTCAGAGGGGATCACCTTTCGAACCACCTGCTCCGCCAGCAGGGGGAAGGCAACGACGCCGCCAGCCACGATCAGGCCCAGGATGGCGGCGACCCCGCCCAGAGTCACGATTTTCGCGACCCGTCCGGAGAGATCGCTTTCAGGGAGGTGGGCGGTGAGCAGGCCGATCGCGAGCAGGGCAGCCACCACAATGGCGTCGAAGAGCCGTTCCACCGCGATCGAGGCGAGGACCGAGGGGAACCGGGTATTGGTGAGTTTCGAGGCGGCGAAGGTCCGCAGCACCTCTCCCATGCGGAGCGGGAGCGTGTTGTTGGCCATGAAGCCCATCGCGATGGCGTGCCAGAGCGGAGTCATCTCCAGCTTGCGGCCATCGTCCCCGCGCAGCAGCAACTGCCAGCGGAAGATGCGCACCACGAAGGTCGAAGTTGCGAGGGCCACACCCAGCAGCATCGGGGCGATGCGCGCGGTGCGTACATACTCGAGGACTTGCGAGAACTGGATGCCGCGCAGCGAGGCATAGAGCAGCGCGGCGGAGATGGCGATCCCGACGAGGATCTGCCAGACCGGCGCGCGCCGCTTGGGCGCAGGGGACGTCAAGGTAGGCTCAGTCAGCGATGGCGAGCTCGACGAGGTCGAGCAGTTCTTCGACGAGCGGCTG
>JBDTTN010000084.1:0-8549 GCA_039930625.1 Gemmatimonadota bacterium
AGATCCAGATCGGAATCCGGGCGTTCTTGGCGGTGGCGATGGGCGCCGGCTCGCTCAGATGCTTGCCGACGATCTCCTGCGAGCTCTCCCCCTCGAACGGCGGAGTTCCGGTCACCATCTGGTAGAGCACCGCCCCGACGGCGTAGATGTCGGACCGGGCGTCGAGGTCCCCCTGACCGAGCGCCTGTTCCGGGCTCATGTACTGCGGCGTACCCACCACGAATCCGGTCTGGGTCTTGTGTCCTTCGCCGTCGATCCGCTTGGCGATGCCGAAGTCCACCAGCAGGGGCCGCCCGCTGCTGGCCTCCAGCATGATGTTGTCAGGCTTGATGTCACGATGGATGAGGCCCTGGCTGTGCGCATGGGCCAGCGCATCCAGCAGCGGCCGCATGATCGCGAGCGCCCGGTCAGGCGAGAGCGCCCCCGTGCGCCGCAGCATCGCGGACAGCGCCTCGCCCTCCACGAAGGGCATCGCATAGTAGACCAGCCCCTCCCCCTCTCCCACGAAGTGGATCGCGAGAATGTTGGGATGGCTGAGCCGGGCGATGGAGCGGCACTCCTGCCGGAAGCGATCGAGCATCCCCGCCGACCAGGCGATGTCGGGCTTGAGCACCTTCACCGCAAGGCGGCGCTGCAGGTCGGCATCGAAGACTTCGTATACCTGCGCGAAGCCGCCCTCTCCGAGCAGCCCCCGCACCTCGAACTTGGAACCGAGCGCCCGGGCCAGACGACCCGGCACATCCACCAGCGGGTCCACCGCGAGACGCGAGTCCCCGCTGCCCGTCCGGCTGCCGCAGCCAGGGCAGAAGAGGGCGGCGTCAGGCAGGGGCGTCTTGCAGGTGGGACAGGGGGTCTCGGCCATGGCACGAATCTACGGCAAAAGGGGGAACAGGGAACGGGGAACGGGGAACGGGGAACGGGGAACGGGGAACTCTCGACCCCGGTGCTGTTCCCCGTTCCCGGTCCCCCGTACCTTTAGACCTCATTCCTCACTCGCGAATCCATGCCCAGACCCTCTTCCGTCACGCTGCGTTTCCTCGCGGAGCCGACCCACGTCAACTTCGGTGGCAAGGTGCATGGCGGCGCCGTGATGAAGTGGATCGACCAGGCCGGTTACACCTGTGCGGCGGGGTGGACCGGCGAGTACTGCGTGACCGCCTATGTCGGCGGCATCCGCTTTCTGCACCCGATCGGGGTCGGGGAGCTGGTCGAGGTCAGTGCCCAGGTCATTCACACCGGGCGGACGAGCCTCCACGTCTCGGTGGACATCTACGCCGGCGATCCCAAGAGCGCCACCCGGAACCGCTCCTGCCACTGTGTGGTGGTGTTTGTCGCCATCGGCCCGCAAGGTGGGCCGACCGCGGTCCCGAAATGGATCCCCCGCAACGATGTCGAGCGTGCGCTCGAGGCGCACGCGCTCCGCCTGAACGAGCTGCGCAAGAGCCTCGACACCGAGATCGAGGAACGGCTCCGCTGGCTGGATCAGCAGCCACCCGCACTCCTGGAACGGGCCTGACATGAGCGAGCCGATGCGGGTCTCGATGCTGGTCTTTGACGATGCCGAGGTGCTCGACGTCGCCGGGCCATATGAAGTCTTCTCGATCGCCGGGCGCCGTCACGATCTGCTGCCGTTCCAGGTCTCCCTCGTCGCCCAGCACAGCGGTCCGGTGACCCTGCGGAACGGGTTCGTGGTACAGCCGCACTTCACCTTTGCCGATGCGCCGCCGGCGGAGATCCTGATCGTGCCCGGCGGCGCCGGCACCCGGCGGATACTCCGCAATCCCGAGATGCTGGATTGGATCCGCCGGACCGGCGGCGCAGCGGAGCTGGTGCTCTCCGTTTGCACCGGGGCGCTGCTGCTCGGTGCGGCGGGGATGCTGGACGGCCTCGATGCCACCACTCATCATGGCAGCATCGCGCTGCTCCGTGAAGTCGCGCCGAAGGCGCGGGTTCGGGAGGCTGAGCGGTTCGTGGACAACGGTCGGGTCGTCGTCGCGGCAGGCGTCGCGGCCGGGATCGACATGTCGTTGCACGTGGTGGAGCGGCTGCTGGGACCGGACCTGGCAGAGGAGGCCGCCATGTATATGGAATACCACTGGGATCGGAACGAGGAGGGACTGAAGGACACCGGGCTTTAGTGCCAACCGCTTGCCCGGCAGGGGGTTGGCAGGGGTGAAATGGCCGGAATATCGGCGCTTTGATTCTTAATGAACCGCACGGACTTTCGTGCGGTTTTGCATTTTCTGCTGGATAGACAGCTCCTCTCAGCCAAGAGATCGCACAAGCGTCCTGCTTTTCATGCAGAAGCTGCAGATTTCACTTGACAGTTCTGTACATCGACCGTATACTCTGCCCCGTCGACCCGCACCCCGAACCAGTCGGGCTGTTCCGGGGAACAACGCGGCCGCACGCCGCCCTCGACTCCCACTTCCACCAGGACCCTGCGATGCCACGATTCCGACACCTCCTCGTGCTGGCCGCTCTCGCGGTGCCGGCGGCACTTGCCGCGCAAGCCGCACCGGCCGATTCGGCCGCCCTCGCCGCGCCAACAGTTGCTGCCGCCGCACCGGCAGTTGACTCCCTGGTGAATGCCGCGAATACGGCGGCCGCCGCGAATACCGTCGGGATCAATTTCGTGTGGACCCTCGTCTGCGGCTTCCTGGTGATGTTGATGCAGCTCGGCTTCGCGATGGTCGAATGCGGATTCACCCGCGCCAAGAACGCCGCCCACACCGCCACCATGAACTTCATGGTGTACGCAGTCGCCATGGCGGCCTACTGGGTCTGCGGCTTCGCGATTCAGGCCGGCGGCCTGGGCCCGATCCTCACCCTCGGCCAGACGGCGGAAACCGCAACCCTCACCCATGCGCTCAGCGTGACCATCGGTGGTCACAGCTGGAACCTGATGGGCCTGAGCGGCTTCTTCCTGACCGGAGTCAACTACACCTCGCCGGTCTTCGCCTACTTCCTGTTCCAGATGGTGTTCATGGACACCACCGCGACCATTCCGACCGGCGCCCTCGCGGAACGGTGGAAGTGGTGGAGCTTCATCGGCTTGAGCCTCGCCATCGGCGGCCTGATCTATCCGCTGTACGCCAACTGGACCTGGGGCGGCGGCTGGCTCTCCCAGCTCGGCAGCAACCTCGGCCTTGGCCACGGCCACGTGGACTTCGCCGGTTCGTCGGTGGTGCATATGACTGGCGGCGTGATCGCCTTCGTCACCGCACGACTGCTGGGCCCGCGCCGAGGCAAGTACGGACCCGATGGGAAGGTCAACGCCATTCCGGGCCACAACATCCCGATGGCGATGTACGGCACCTTCGTCCTCTGCTTTGGCTGGTTTGGCTTCAACGCCGGCAGCACCTTGGCCGGAAGCGACCTGCGCATCGGGGTCATTGCAACGAATACGATGCTGGCTGGGGCGTTCGGTAGTATCACGGCGATGATTTACATGGTGGTGCGGTACGGCAAGCCCGATCCGTCGATGCTTGCCAACGGGGTGCTTGCGGGCCTGGTGGCCATCACGGCGCCCTGCGCCTTCGTCACCGCGCCGGTGGCGGTCCTGATCGGCTCGGTGGCCGGCGTGCTGGTCTGCTGGTCGGTGTACTACATCGACCGCAGCCTCAAGATCGACGACCCCGTTGGCGCGATCTCGGTCCACGGCGTGAACGGCGCCTGGGGCATCCTGGCACTGGGCTTGTTCGCGGACGGCACCTACGGCGACGGCTGGAACGGCGTCCCCGGTGCGGTGAAGGGTCTGTTCTATGGTGATGCCGGTCAGCTCGGAGCCCAGACCATCGGGATCGTCACCAACATCGTGGTGGTCGGCGCCCTGACCTACGTGGCATGGACGATCATCGGTCTGATCGTCGGTGGTCACCGTGTCTCGGCGGAAACCGAAGAACTCGGCCTGGACATTCCGGAGATGGGTGCGCTGGCCTATCCCGACACCCAGGACATCTCGTCGGCGGTCGTGCTGGCCACCTCGTCGGCGCACTCCAAGACCACGTCGCTCAAGAAGGAAGCGGCCTGATCATGCTCGGCACGAAGGGCTGCCAGCCGTCAGTCACCGGCTACCGGATCCGCGGGATTCTGCCGCCCCCTCCCCGGGGCGCGGACTGGCCAGGGTCACCGGACACCGGCGGAAGGGGATCGGCGTCTGGCAGTCCTTCTTCACCCTCTACGTTGCGCTGGAGTCAGCCATGAAGCTCATCAGCACCGTCATCCGGCCGGAGAAGCTGCCTGATGTGAAGGCGGCCCTCTTCCGGGCGGGTGTCACCGGCATCACCATCTCGCGCGTCAGCGGTCACGGCGGCGAGAAAGAGCTGGTGGAGATGTACCGCGCCACCAGCGTAATTCTGGAATTCCGTGAAAAGGTCAAGATCGAAATGGCGGTCTCGGAGCCGTTCGTGGAGCCCACCATCCGCGCCATCCTCGCCTCCGCCCGTACGGGCGAGGTCGGCGACGGCAAGATTTTCGTTCAGGCCATCGAACAGGTCATCCGCATCCGGACCGGTGAGCGTGATAACGCCGCGCTCACCCCGGTCACCGCCGATGCGGTGCAGCGCCAGGCCCTGCAGGACACGGTCGCTGTGGGCTAGTCGCCTGCACGCATCACGCATCGAAACAGGGGGCCGAGTGGCCCCCTGTTTTTTCGGCCTCCACAGTCGGCGACACTATCTTTGACGCCAATGCTCTCCCTTCTCGATACCGCGGTTCCAGCCGCGCACGACGGCGGCGCTCAGCTGGTGCTCGCCCTCGCGGTCATCCTCGCCGCCGCCAAACTCGGCGGGGATCTCTCCGAGCGGCTGGGCCAGCCGGCCGTGCTCGGCGAGTTGCTCGCCGGTGTGCTGCTCGGGAATCTCGATCTCGCCGGCTTCGGCTGGTTTCGCGGGCTTACGATGAACACCACGCTGACCGGTCTGGCCGACGTCGGCGTCGTCCTGCTGCTCTTCGAGGTGGGACTCGAGTCCACCGTCCAGGACATGAAGCAGGTCGGCTGGCGTTCGCTGATCGTCGCCGTGCTAGGCGTTGTGGTGCCGTGGTGTCTCGGCTACGGCGTCGGTGTGCTGCTCCTCCCTCACCACAGCCCCTACGTCTACCTCTTCCTCGGCGCCACCCTGACTGCGACCAGCGTGGGAATCACCGCGCGGGTGCTGCGGGACCTGGGGCGCTCCCAGACACCGGAGGCGCGCATCATTCTCGGCGCGGCGGTAATCGACGACGTGCTGGGCCTGGTGATCCTCGCGGTCGTCGGCAGCCTCATTCAGTCCGCCAATACCGGGACCGAGCCTTCACTCGGCGCGGTCCTGTACATCGTGGCCAAGGCCGTCGCCTTCCTGTTCGGGGCACTCTGGCTCGGCACCCTCGTCTCTCCACGGCTCTTTGGCCTGACCGCGCGGTTGCGCGGCACCAGCCTGCTGGTGGTGACGGCCCTTGTCTTCTGCTTCCTGTTGTCGGCCGCCGCCGCCGAGCTCGGGCTGGCACCGATCGTCGGCGCGTACGCGGCGGGCCTCATCCTCGAGCGGGTTCACTACCAGGATTTCTCCGACCGCGGGGAGCAGCATCTGGAGGAGCTCATCCGCCCGATCTCGGGGTTCCTCGTGCCGATATTCTTTGTGATCATGGGACTCCGGGTGGAGCTCGCGGGCGTCGTCGATCCGAGCCACCTTGGCCTCGCCGCTGCAGTTGTGCTGGTCGCCATTCTCGGCAAGCAGGCCTGCGCGCTTGGCGGCCTGGGCACGACGCTCGACAAGCTGTCGATCGGGATCGGGATGATCCCGCGCGGTGAAGTCGGCCTGATCTTCGCCAGTATCGGACTCGGCCTGACGGTGAACGGCGAGCGAATCGTGGATCAGGCGCTCTTCTCCACCATCGTGCTGATGGTGCTGGTCACCACCGTGGTGACCCCGCCCGCCCTCAAGTGGAGCCTGGGCCGGTCGGCCCGGCGGGGGACGGCACCGGAGCCCTGAGCGACTCCGGCGCCGCCGATCTCCAGCCGCATCTTCTCCTGCAGCCCCATCTTCACCGTCGTGCCCCGGAGGTTCTCCACCTGCTCGGTCTCTCCGCCATGTCCTCTCACCCGGGACACCGTGAGGCCGCGCACTTCGGCACGGGACAGCGCTTCCAGCACATCATTTCGGCGAAGATGGCGGTAAGCAGCGCGCCGGCTCCGAGTCACTCGTGCTCACGGACTGGCCTCCTTCGGCCGCGAACGTCAAGCTGGCTGGAATGCGGCCTGACGTCAGCGCATCACTAGTGACGCCGCGGCGAGAATGAAGAACCAATCCGGCGGCGGCAGGAGGTGCCAGCCCGGAGCCACCCGATGGCCGCGCTCCGGCTGGCGCATGCGCTGGTCAGGCGCCCCCGCGCGGCGGTCACCGTTTGTAACTCACGTCGGCAAATTGGACGCGCACGCCGTCGGGGTCTTGCACGTACACCTGGTTGCCGCCCTCCAGCGTTGGGTTCGCCTGAGGCACGGATGCCTTGAGGGCTGCGAGTGCACGCTGAGGGTCATAGTTCTCAATGCCAAAGCAGAAGTGGTTGAAGCCGGCCTCTACCCCAGGGTCAGGTTCGTAGATGCCCAGGAACCCGCCGTCGAGACGGAACTCGCAGTAGTCAGTGCCCTCGTCTCGAATCGGCAAACCAGTCAATGTCTGATAAAAGGCTTTGGACCTCGCCACATTCGGCGTCATCAATGTGACATGGTTGATCGTGTGGGTCCGGAACACGGGGTCGGCGACCTTGGCGGGTAAGATGGAGAGCGCGTCTCGCCCTATGTGCGGCGACACCATCAGGAGGGCGAGTCCCTGAAGCAGTTGCCGGCGAGTGATCGCACGACGGTCATAACGGGCGACAAGATCCTCCAGCTCCGTTGCCATGGCTCTCCTCCAACATAAAAGGGGTGATGCGAGCGATGATTCGTGGGCGCCTGACGTGCCCGCATCAGCTGCGGTGCCTCGTCCGGTGGGTACCCTGCACCTCCGACTCGCGTTACGGCTGATTCGCTCGCAGCCAGAGCCGCCGCGATGCCCAGCCCGTTGTGAGCGCCAGGAGGGGGAACACAACCGCGCCGATGTAGGCGCCGCCCCCGCCCGCCCGTGTCTGTGTCAGGAGATGGGTGACGACGAGCAGCCGGATGGTGTAGAAGATGAAGAATGCGCTGGTGGCCGCGAGCAGGAGTGCGAGTGTGCGTTGCATGGGTGCGTGTGTCCCGCTACCGCCGAGCGGCGCCAGGGTTGGTGAGGCCGACTGTCCGCCTAAGCTGCGGCCAGGGGCGCAGGGCCGCAAGCACGCCTCACGACAGTCAGTTGTCTATCCCTGGAAGAACTGATGGTCCGAGGCCCTCAGTCGTCGCTGGTCAGGCGTCGGCCGGCGCAGGTACCCAATGGGTCAGCTCCGCTCCGAGAGGCGCCAGCTCACGGTCTATCGCGTCGGACCACGCATCCAGCGCGTCTGGAGCGTATGACAGGGGTGCCGACTTGAGCGCCAGCTCCCATGGACGGGCAAGGCGCCACCACTGCCTCTTGAGCCAGACGAAGTCGCATTGTTGCGCGGCGAAACGCCTCCGAAGCTGTTCGGCATCACGGTCGGTTCGGGTGCGAACAATGAAGGCCAGGGCCACACGGGAGCCCGGGGGAACAACGCGTTCATAGGCCTTCCAGAGGCGACGGTTAAGGTCGCGTGAGCTCATGGCAGTTCGGGGAGGAGGATGCCGTTGTCTTGATCTTACGCAAACCGATGGCCGCGCCCTGCCAGCTTAATGCGGATGTTAGGCCCGACTATTTCCTTGGCAACTTACGGATTGTTCGGTGGGAGATCAGAAGTAGCTGGGCTCCCATAACGACATGCCAACATTCACGAAGGGTCAGACTGGCTAAGGCAAACAGGAAGGTTCCAGCGACCTTATAGAGCCAACCAGGACACTTCCATGCGCACGGAAGATCAATATAGCCCAATGCAGCTATAGCCCAGACAGATAGCGTCACTAGAATCGCAAGGATCGCTGATTGAAAGCCGTAGACATACTCCTCATAGGGGTACTTACTTGCCTTCAAGAGTTCGTCGATCTCGGTACTTTGGAGGATCGCTTGGGCGTTTCCCACCCACGCGAAACTCATTCCCACGAAGATTCCTGCGAGGGGAAGCAGCACGTTCCGTGCTGCCTCTGAAAGCGAGATTGGCAACCACATGGCACAGGCAGCCCCTAGGACCAGATGGCCCAAAAGCCATCTGTCATTGAAGCGACGCCACCCAGCCTTGGCACCGTAACCGCCCTTGGTAAACCAAGTCCAGTAGCTAAGAGGTGCGTCAAGCTCATCTTCTGTTATCGACGCCGTGTCGCCCCGGAGGGATCGAGAAACAGGCCGCTGTCCCTGCTCGAATTGTAACTTCGCCTTTGCGTCATCGCCTGTAGCCGCAGCCGATCTGGTAAGGTCTTCAAGAGGTTGCTCCCGAAGCGCTTGTCCCTTGAGGGTTGTCGACCCCTCGGATGCCTCAGTCTCTTGGAGCAACTGCTCAATTGGCCGGATGAAAAGCTGGTTCACATC
>JBDTTN010000085.1:0-8437 GCA_039930625.1 Gemmatimonadota bacterium
CCGCGTTGGCCCGGTCCCGGAGGTTGAGGACACCGCTCGCGAACAGCTCCTGCGCTCGCTCCTTGCCGAAGCTGGCATCGTGGTGGACCTCCTCGAGCCGCTCGACGCTGATCGACTCGAGATTCTCCTTCAGTTCCAGCAGCAGGGGGTGCGGCGTCTTGCCGAGCTCGGGCACCTGCGGATCGCTCTGCGATTCGACATCGGTGACGTTGATGAGCAGGAGGGAATGGTGCGCCGTGATGGCCCGGCCCGACTCGGAGATGAGATGCGGCATGGGAACGCCCGCGGCCTTGCAGACCGTCCCCAGGGTGTAAACCACATCGTTGGCGTATTCCCGCATCGAGTAGTTCATGCTTGCCGGCCGGGTGGACCGGGAGCCATCGTAATCCACACCGAGCCCGCCCCCCACATCCACATGGGTGAGGGCGAAGCCCATCTTGCGGAGTTCCACGTAGAACCGGCCGATCTCCTCCAGCCCCGCCTTGATGTACTGGATATCGGTGATCTGGCTGCCGAGGTGAAAGTGCACCAGCCGAAGCACATCCTGGCGGCCCGCGGCCTCCAGCTTGTCGAGCACCTTCATCAGTTCCATCGCGGACAACCCGAACTTCGACTTCTCGCCGCCGCTCTTGGCCCAGCGTCCCGAGCCTTCGGTGGCGAGCTTGATGCGCACGCCCATCGTCGGTGCGATACCGAGCTCGTCGGCCACCTTGAGAAAGGTGTCGACCTCGGAAAGCTGCTCGATCACAACAAACACGGTGTGACCGAGCTTCTGGCCCATGAGGGCCAGCCGCATGTACTCCTCGTCCTTGTACCCGTTGCAGACGATGATGTGATCGGCGGAATCGGTAATACCAAGCACCGCCTGAAGTTCGGGCTTGGAGCCGCATTCCAGGCCGACGCCGTGCACCGAGCCGAACTCGACGATCTCCTGCACCACGTGGCGCTGCTGGTTCACCTTGATCGGGTAGACGGTCGTGTAGGCCCCGTCGTAGCCGAACTCGGTGATGGCGTTGTGGAACTGAGTCGCGAGCGCCTGGATTCGGGCCCGCAGGATGTCGGAGAAACGCAGCAGCAGCGGCAGCCCGACGCCCTGCGCGTTCAGATCGGTGGCGAGCTGGTAGAGGTCGAGCCCGCGCTTCGCGTCACCGTCCGGGTGCACGGTGACCCGGCCCTGGGGGCTCACTCGGAAGAAGCCGAGCCCCCAGCCCTGCATGTTGTACAGCTTCTCAGAGTCCTTGACGGACCAGTGATTCGCGGCGATGGCCGGCCTCCGGGCGCGCGGTAAGGGGGGAAATTCTAGTGGAGGTGGGGATGCAGAGAAAGTAGGGGCGCCGGTCCGGGCGGGGGGTCGGCGCGCCCGAGCTCAAGCTTCGCCGGGGGCGGCCGATACTTCGGCGAACGTCCACCATAGCCCCTCGGGGCCCCAGACGGCCGGTCTGGGTGATGAATCCGGCCTGAAGACCCGATCGCGTCAGCGCGAGCGGGTTTTCTGTTTACTTTTCCGACCATGTCATGGTCGTTCCGCATCGCCCGGATCATGGGCACCGATGTGAAGGTGCATTTCACCTTTCTGTTCCTCCTGGCGTACCAGGCCTTCGACGGCTACGGATCCGGGGGACAGAGCGGTGCCCTCTACGAGGTCGCGCTCACCGTGGCGGTCTTCGTGTGTGTGCTGCTGCACGAGTTCGGCCACATCCTGACGGCGAGACGCTTCGGGATCCGGACTCCGGATGTGATTCTGTTGCCCATCGGCGGTCTGGCGCGGCTCGAGCGGATGCCGGAGAAGCCCTGGCAGGAGTTCTGGATCGCGCTGGCGGGCCCGGTGGTCACCCTGGTGATCGCACTGGGCCTGTTCGGCTGGCTGGCGCTGGGGGGACCACTCCCCTGGCCATTGGAGGTGCAGGGAACGGGGACCCGGCAGTTCGTGCTGCTGCTGGCCGTGATCAACGCGATTCTGCTCGGATTCAATCTGATCCCCGCCTATCCGATGGACGGGGGCCGAGTGCTCCGGGCGGTGCTCGCCACCCGGCTCGGCATGGTGAAGGCGACGCGAATCGCGGCGCGGGTGGGCCAGACTCTCGCAGTCGGCGGAGGTGCGTGGGCGCTCTTCGCGTCCCAGCCGATGCTGGTGCTGATCGCGCTGTTCGTCTACTTCGCGGCGGGCCAGGAGGCGTCGATGGTCGAGACGCGGGCTGCCGGCAAAGGCATCGTCGTCGACCAGATGATGATCACCCGGTTCGTCACGCTTCCGGTCTACAGCACCCTCCGTCAGGCGGTGGACCTGCTCCTCGAAGGGGAGCAGAGCGAATTCCCGGTGGTGGACAACGCGGGCGCTCTTGAGGGGCTCCTGACACGCGACCTCCTGATCCGCTCCCTGACCGACCACGGCCCCGAGGCGCCGGTCAGTCAGGCGATGGCGCGCGACGTCCCGGCTCTGCCTCTGGGCCTCAGCTTCGAGCAGGCGCTCGGCCGGCTCCGTGCGAGCGGCTTCCCCGCCCTGCCGGTCGTGGATACCGCCGGACGGCTGATGGGACTGCTGACCCTCGACAACATCACCGATCTGATCATGGTCCGTCAGGCGGTGACCAAGTAGCTCCTGCAGCCTCGCCACTTCCCCCAAACCCATCGTCCATGCGCGATGCCACCCGCATTCTCAAGGCCGGCCTCCCCGCTCCATCGCAGGGCGCGCCGTTCCTCCCCGGTCCGACCTTCGCCGGCGCCTTCCACGCCTCCGGGGATCCGGCCGACTCACCGTTCACCTATGGCCGATTCCACAACCCGACCTGGTCGCTGTTTGAGCAGGCGCTGGCGGAACTGGAGGGAGGACCGGCGCTGGTGTTCGGGTCAGGGATGGCGGCGGCGACGGCGGTGTTTGCGACGGTACTGAAGCGTGGCGACGTGCTCGCGCTGCCCTCGGACTCCTACTACACCTGCCGGCTGGTGGCGCAGCACTACTTCGCCGAGCAGGGCATCGAGGTACGCATGGCCCCGACGGCGGGCGAGGCCCAGCGAACCACCCTCGCCGGGGCGAAGCTGCTCTGGCTCGAGTCGCCCTCCAATCCCGACCTCCAGGTATGTGACATCCAGGCGTTGGCAAAGGCGGCGCATGCCGCCGGGGCGCTCGTCGCGGTAGACAACACCACCGCGACCGTGCTCTCGCAGCGCCCGCTCGCACTCGGGTCGGATTTCTCGGTTGCCTCCGACACCAAGGCGCTGACGGGGCACTCCGACCTTATCCTCGGCCATGTAGCGGCACGGGACCCGGCGCTCCTGGAGCAGATCCGTACCTGGCGCACCCGCTTCGGCGCCGTGGCGGGCCCGATGGAGGTGTGGCTCGCGCACCGCTCGCTGGGGACGCTGGACCTCCGACTGGAGCGGCAGAGCGCCAACGCCTTCGCCGTTGCCCAGCTGCTTTGCAAGCACCCGGCAGTCAGCGCGGTGCGCTATCCGGGGCTGCCGGATGACCCGGGCCACGCCGTCGCCCGGCGGCAGATGACCCGATTCGGCTCGGTCCTCAGTTTCACGCTGGGGAGCAAGGTCGCCGCGGAGCGGTTCTTCAAGGCGACGTCGCTGGTATACGAGGCCACCAGCTTTGGCGGCCTGCACACGACGGCGGAGCGGCGCGCCCGCTGGGGTGGCGATCCGGTGGCGGAGGGGTATATCAGGATGAGTGTGGGTTGTGAGGCGATTGAGGATCTGCTGCCGGATCTGACGGCGGGGCTGGACGCGGCGCGTACGTAGGGGCGGCCGGGGCGGAGCCGGCCCTGCCCCGGCGCGCCTCTACCCTCGCAGCACGGGCCGAGTCAGGCAGGTCGGACCGCCCTCGGCCTTGAGTGAGATATCGGTGCCGCGGTAGGTGAGCACCGAGCAGCCCGCCGCTTCGAGACCGGCCTTGGTGACCGGGTTCCCCTCCAGCATCAGGCAGTGCCGCGGCGCCAGCGCCAGCACGTTGGAGCCCATCGTCAGGAACTCCTCCTGCGGCACCACCACCATCCTGATGTTTCGCTCCTCAAGCAGCCGGTAGAATGGCACCGCCATGAGCGACGGGTAGACGACCGCGAGGTCGTCCGCGACCAGGCTGATGAGTGACATCAGGTGCAGGCAGGCGTCCGGGCCGGTGTAGTAGGGAAGTTCCACCGGGATGACCTGGATCTCCGGCCCCAGCGCTGCCCGCAGCTGCGTCAGTCCGGCGGCGTTGGTGCGGTAGCCGAGCCCCACGGCGAGCGTTGATTGGTCGAGCCAGAGGCAATCTCCACCTTCTCCGAGCGCGTCACCGTGCAGCCGGGCCAGGATCGGGACTCCTGCACGTTCGAGGCAGCGCCCGATAGCCTCCTCCTCACCGCGACGCAGCGGTTTTCCCATTCGCATGAGAATCGCGCCGCGATCGGTGACCAGGACCGGATCATGTACGTAGATCGCATCGGCGCGTCCGCTCAGCGGCTCGTCATGGACGATCACCTCCGCCCCTGCCTCGGTTAGCATGCGTACCAGCGCCTGGTGTTCGCTGGTGGCACGCGTCAGATCAGGGCGAGCGGTGTAGTGCCAGGTGATGGGATCGGCGGTGCCGAAGGCCGCGTCAGGGGGCCGGACCATCACCCGCCGGAGCGGCGCTACCATCGACTGGGCCCCGTAGCGGCGCGTCATCGGCCATCTCCACCGGGCTCAGGGACCGACGGGGGCCGGGTGTTGGTGGTGGTCCGTCGCGCCCTCTCAAGATTCGGCGTGGGTTCGCTCGGCGCGCCCGGCGCGAGTCGCCAGTGGAAGAACCGCAGGACCGGCCCATAGAAGAGCGCGTCGGCGGCCAGTTTCCCCGCGAGCGCGCCAATCGGGCCACCGATGAATCGCAGACCCAGCCCAATCGCGAGCGGCCGAAAGAGAAGCGCATCGAGCGCTTCCGCCGCGCCGAATTCCAGAACGATGTTGCGGAGCACGCCGCGAGCCGTGTGCCCAGCCACCGTCCGACTGACCCGGGCGGCGTCCCGCTTGACGCGACGCAGATCCCGAAGCGCAAGCACTCCGTAGAACCAGGTCATTTCCGCGAGGGTCCCGGCATAGGCGGCCAGAACCAGGCTGCCGCTCGCACGTTGGACCAGCACCGCCACGCTCACGGCAGCCACGGTGCCGGTCAGCTCCGAGGGCCCGTAGCGCCGGCGCCATTGCGCGAGCCGGATGCGCCAGCCGGCGGCGGACTCCGATGCGCCCAGTCCGGTCGCGCAATTCACATTGAGCACCCAGGGCCCGATCTGGATCACGTCGCCTTCGTGCAGCAGCTGCGGGGCAACCAGTTGCGAGCCATTCACCCGGGTGCCGTAGCGGCTGCGATCCTGGAGCAGTGGGCCCTTGGGGGTGGGGACGATCCGGGCGTGACGGCGGGAGACCTCCGCCCCGTCCAGCAGGACATCACACTCGGCGAGCCGGCCGATCAGCACCGCGCGACCGGTCAGCGGGATCTCGCGGGCGTCATGGACCAGCGCAAGCGACTGTGTCATGGGCTGAGCGCAGGATGAGGGCGTGGCTTACGTCGCATCCAGCTCCTCCATCAACCGGGGACCCGGCTGGCGTGGCCGTTCGAAGTACCACCAGTTGCGTGCTTCGGTCCAGCCTTCCTCATCGGCGACGATGCCGCCCCAGAGGCACCGGCCCACCGGGACGAGATTCAGCCGGACTCGCATGTCCGCGTCCCCGACGCGGGCGAGGAAGGTGGCGCGGACTTCTTCGGGCGCCAGCTCCAGGGCGTTCTCGAGCAGTTGCCGCCCGTCCATGTCATTCAGATAGTCGTCAAGCGTGAGGTTGTAGCCCTCCAGCACCTGTGCGACCACCCGCTCCCAGTTCTCCACCAGTCCGCGCAGCCCCTGCACCACCACGGAATAGGGCGCGCCACTCTGCCGCAGGTAATCGCGGACCGGATCGATGGGGCCTGTGCTGCCCGAATTCATGGCGCGGTGGATCCCCGCCGGAGCTGGCGCTGGAAGTAGGCCTCGCCGTCGTTGGGCCGGAAGAAGGTATGAATGACACCATCACGGTCGAAGGCGAGGAAGGCTCCGCCTGCGCGGTCGAAGCGCGTGACAACGCCATCCGATCGCACCGACTCGAGGATGTCGCCGCCCGCGGGCCGGTCGCGCAGCGTCTGGGCGGCGCGGAGATACTCCTCCATGCTGACCCTGCCGAACTCGGCGCCGTGCTTCTGGTAGTGCTCCGCCAGGTGGTTCCGGTCCCGGAAACCGATCTCGGCGCGGGTGACCTTGCCGGGTGCGACTTGAGCCGGCGCGCCGGCCTCAGGAACCGGCATCTGGACCGATGCCGCCCGGCCCTGCTGACTCAGCCACGCGGCGCCAGCCGCCAGGAACAGCAGGGTGAGGCGCACCAAGGTCTTCGGGCTCATCTGGTCCAGAGGTTGTTGCTCCGATCGATGTCAGGCATCGCGCCGTTCGGATCGACCGAGACCTGCACCACCGTTTCACGGCCGCGGTGCCGGAGGGTGAACTTCGGGCCGAGATTCCACATATCCGCGGGAAGCGTGGTGTAGCGCGTCATCGGCGTGCCATCGGTGTCCACCAGCTGCACTGCCACCACGAGCGGCATCACCATCGAGCCACGGTTGGAGAGGTAGATCTCCGTCAGACTGTCGCTCGATGCGCGCACCGAATCGACGGCCTGGTCGAGCCGTGCGGTGGTGTAAATCCAGCCGCGGAAGAACCAGTCGAGATCCATCCCCGACTGATCGCGCATTACGCGGATGAAGTCGGCGGGGGTCGGATGCTTGAAGGCCCAGGCGCGGAGGTACTCGCGAAAGGCGGGGTCGAAGCGATCCTGGCCGAGGACCTCGAAGCGAAGCTGCTGCATCATGAGGGCCGGCTTCTGGTATCCGGTCCAGAAGAGATCACGCGACTCGACCGGCCGGGTGATCAGCGGCTGTTCGAGGCCAGGCAGGGCGTGACTGGCGTAGAGATGCAGCGGATGCACTTCGATGGTGTCACCATACGGCGTGCCGGTGAAGTAGCGCGCCGCGTTGGCAAGATCGATGAAGGTGTTGAACCCTTCGTCCATCCAGGGATACAGCCGTTCATTGGAGCCCACGATCATCGGGGTCCACTGGTGGCCGAGTTCATGGGCCAGCACCCACTGCAGGTCGATGCGGCTCGGACCGGCGGGGTCGAAGGTCATCATGGGATACTCCATGCCTTCGACCGGGCCCTCGATGCTCGAGATGTGCGGGTAGGGGTAGTGGTACCACTGCTGGCTGTAGTAGCGGACGGCGTCGTGGACGATTGCGTTCGCCTCGTGCCAGAGCCTCGCGGTGGGACGATAGAAGGTGTGAATGTAGATCCCGCGCCAGCCGCTCGCGTCCCACTGGAAGTTGGGCGCCGTCGCAAAGGCGAAATCCCGGACGCTGTCCGCGGTGAAGCGCCAGGTGAACGTCGCGGGCCCCGCTGGGCGGGTGCGCGCGCGGTCGCCCGCCTCCTCCTTCGTGACGATCGCGACCGCGGAGTCGGCGGTCCTGGCACGCAGCAGCCGTGCCCGCTGGGTCGCGGTGAGCACCTCGAGCGGATTGCGGAGCACGCCGGTCGCGGCGACGATGTAGTTCGCCGGCACCGTGACGGCGACGTCGAAGGCGCCGTACTCGAGATAGAACTCTCCCGCCCCGATGTAGGGCTCGTGGTTCCACCCCTCCACATCATCGTAGACGGCCATCCGCGGGTACCACTGGCCGAACTCGTAGAGCGACCCGTCGCGCCCCATCCGGCCGCTGCCGAAGGCGGGGACCTTGAAGCGCCATGCGGCGTCGATGTCGATAGCCGCCCCCGAGGGCAGCGGACGGGCGAGGTCGACGCGCATCGTGGTGCCGTAGATCGTGTGCGCGAGCGGCCGCGCCAGCGAGGTGAGCGACTCGAGCTGGAGCCCGCCCCCGGCGACCCTGCAGGAGAAGTCGAAGGAGGTGCCGAGGAAGACCAGAGGGGGCTGATCGAGCTGGCTGGTGACATTGCCGGGCGCGCAGATGTTCTGCTCGACGTGCATCCACAGGTACGGGAGCGCGTCGGGGGAGCGGTTCACATAGTGAATCGTCTCGCGGCCGATCAGGGTTCCGCTGACGGTGTCCAGCGTCGCGCGAATGCGGTAGTCCACCCGCTGCTGCCAGTAGCCGGCGCCCGGCTTGCCGGCTCCGGTGCGGACCGAAGTGGGAGTCGGAAGATCCAGGGGACGGAAGGGCGAGCTGTCGGCCACCTGCGCGGCGAGCGGAACGGCGGCGATCAGGAGCGCAGCAACGATCGGAATACGCATGCGTCGCAATGGGACCGGCTGGCGAGGGGCGATGGAGACCCGCAGAAGGGGGAGAAGATACTTCGCGCAGCGGGCCCCGGTAGGGGCGGCCCGCTCGCGCCCATTCCGCACGCGTCGCCGTTCGCTCCTCCGAGGGATCCCCGGGGGTCAGGCT
>JBDTTN010000086.1:0-8403 GCA_039930625.1 Gemmatimonadota bacterium
CCTCCAGCGCGCTGTAGGCGTTCGCGCGGGCGAGCCCGGCGTTCCTCGCCACCGCGTAGCCGGTACCGGGACCGTCGGAGAGCAGCACCTCGTACACCCGACTCTCCGTCGGCGTGAAGCCGAACGGGGTGAGGTCGATGGATGGCATGGTAGTAGTATGGGATACCCTGCGAAGACCCGCAATGGGAATACCGCTCTCCGCGGTCACGATCCGGCCATCCTACGGGCAATGCAAAACGACCCTCCGCGCCGTTGGGCGTGGAGGGTCGCGTCGCGTGGAGTTGGCTGCCCTCGGCTACACGTACTCCAGAGTCCACCCCATGGCTTTGGCGATGAGCGCCAGCCGGAAGGTGACATCCACCTGCGTCCACTCCGGGGCCTTGGATTCGGCATCGAGCGGAAAGGTGTGGTAGGTAATCTTGTTCGTCGCCTTGGGCAGTGAGCGGAGGTTCTTCGGATTCCAGACGCCGTTCTCGTCGCAATCCTTGAGCAACCGGTTCAGTACCTTGGACGCAGTCGGTGATGCCGCAACGCCGCCGATCCTCGCCAGCAGCTCGAGGAAATGCAGCGCGAGTGGAATGTCCTTCGGCAGCCCCTTGCTGTCGGCCTCTACCGGGTCGCCCAGCATCAGGTGAGTCGGCTTGACCTTCTTCTTGCCGATAGCCAGCGCGAAGGCCTTCCTGGGCTGCGGCTCGGAGAGGTAGTGAGTCAGCCGCTCCTTGAATCCGGCGCGCTCTCGCTGGAGGTTCGGCATCGCCGCAATCATCGCGAGCGAATACCAGGTGGGCGGGTTGGCATCGGGGTGCAGTACGGAGGCGGCCCCGGCGCGCACAAAGGGCTTCTCGGCCAGCGGGCTGCGCAGGAATTCGGAGATCTCGGAAGCGATCTTGTGGGCTGCCCCGCGTACCCGAGGATCTTCGATGTGTCCCGCCTCGGCAAGCGCGGTGGTGGCGCCCTCGCGCGTCAGGTTGCGGGCCCAGAGGGTGTAGGCTTCGTCCCCCTTGGCCGCCTTCTGATACTCGAACAGCAGGGTGGGATCCTCATCCCGCGAGAGCAGCCGGAAGAGCAGCCGATCGGCCAGCTTGTAGGGTCGCGCGGTCTGACTCAGGCCCAGCTGCAGCAGGCGCCGGTACTGTGGAACGGTGCCGATGTCCTTGATGCCGAGAGCCGCCGACGCGGCCAAGCCGAGGAGATTGCCTCCCCAGACGCCATTGTCCTTCTGCTTCTTGACCACTGTCTGGATCGCCTTGGATCCATCGAGGGCGGCGCGGGCGTTGTCCCTGGTTTCCGGCGCAATGGTTCCGGCGGGAGCCAACTCAGCGAAGGTACGATAGCGGATGACCTCGCCCCCATGGGCGAGAAGCCAGCCGATCGGGATTCGGTGCGTATTCGGGAGATCCAGAAGCGCCCCCGTTTCTGGGAGATGACGGGACGGGAAAATCGGGCGCAATAATAGTGGCGGTGAGCCGCTTACGCTATGTGGAGCCAGACACGCTAGCGCAAACGTATATGGTGTAACGGTTTGGAATTGACGCCAATGTGACGCACCCCGCGACGGAGGGAGCCGCGAGCCGAGCTCGCCTTGAGCGGCGTGGCTGGCTCGCCTCGCCCGCCGTCACTGGAGCCTAGCGTCGCCGGCCAGTTTGAACTCGGAGCTGGCATTCCACACCGGCTGCGCCGATGCGTTGGCTACTGCTACCGCCGTCCGGACCATCACCCGGATCTGCTGCATGGCGCCGTCCATCACGAACCGGGGCAGCAGCTCATCCTGCGGCTGGTGGTAGCGCTTCTCGTTGTACTCCTCTTGCTGCTGCTCTCCCCAACCCGCCGGCCGATCCACAAAATCGTGCCCGCTCTCAAGTGAGAGCGCGGGGACGCCGACCCTCGCGAAGGGGAAGTGATCGGATCGGAAGAAAGACCCCCGGATCAACGAGGAGGAATCGACCGTGACCCGGAGTCCTTCGGCCGCCGCGGCGGTAGTGAACAGGGCGCCTAGCGACGACTGGTCCAGGCCCAGCGCGGCGATGTCCCTGGTCCGGCCGTAGAGATTCATCACGTCCATGTTGAGCACCGCCGCGAGGTTCCTCAGGGGCAGCGTCGGGTTGGCGGCAAAGGCCTGCGAGCCCAGGAGTCCGCTCTCCTCCGCACCTACCGCCATGAACAGAATGGAGCGCTGGGTCTCGGTACCGCTCTTCACGAAGGCGTCGGCCGCAGCAAGCACCGCAGCCGTTCCGGAGGCGTTGTCCTCCGCGCCGTTGTAGATCGAGTCACCGTTGACCGGCGCGCGCACGCCGAGATGATCGTAGTGCCCACTGAGCAGCACTGCCTCTCTGGCGAGGCGGCCGCGTCCCGGGAGGCGGGCAACCACGTTGGCCGTGGCGGAGCGGCGGATGGTGCTGTGGACACCGGTCTCGATGCCGAAGGGCAGCGGCACCGCGTGGAATCCCTTCCTGCCGGCCTGACCCATCAGGGCGGTGAGGTCGAAGCCGGCTCGGGAGAAGAGCTGCCCCGCGATTTCATCGCGCATCCATCCCGCGACCACCAGCGATCCCGCCGGCTGTTCCAGCCGCACCTGTTCGCCGGTCCACGAGCCGGTGACGGTGGTCCACGGGTACGTGGCGCTCTCCGTGGTGTGGATCAGCACCAGGCCGGCGGCGCCCTGTCGCTGGGCCTCTTCGATCTTGTAGGTCCAGCGGCCATAGTAGGTCAGGATGCGGCCGCGGAAGATCCCGGGATCGTGGAGACCGGGGTCGTTCACCAGGCAGAAGACGATTTTCCCCTTCACATCCGCGCCGGCGTAGTCGTTCCAGCCCCACTCGGGTGCCACGATGCCGTAGCCGACGAACACCGCCGGCCCCGCGAGATTCACCTGCTCCTCGTTGCGCATCGACCAGAGGACGTAGTCATCGCGGTAGCGAAGTATCGCAGGATTCGGCCCGGTGACCTGGAGCGTCGGATCGGGCGTGAGCGCAATGATCGGCACCCGATGGAAGTAGCTGCCACTGTCTCCCGCCGGTTGGAGGCCCAGGCGGCGGAACTGGGCGGCGACATACTTCGCGGCGAGCTCACCTCCTCGCGTGGCGGGGGCCCGGCCCTCGAGCAGATCATCGGAGAGGTACTCGAGGTGGGCGCGATAGGCATCGGCGCTGAGTGCTCGAGTCACCCGGGTCGCCGGCGTGGGCAGCTGGGCAGAGAGCTCCGAGTTCCTGGTTCCGAGGGCAGAGGTCGCAAGCAGGAAGGTCAGTGACGCGACGCGGGCGATTGCGCTCTTGGGCATGATTGGCCAGGCCTGATGGTGGATGGGCATGAGGGGCACTCTTGGTTGTACTCGGAACTCGGAACTCGCTACTCCCTCGCTCCACAGGCGGGTCGGGCGAGAAACGCCTCCATCTCGGCCACGACGGTGTCGGGAACGGTCTGATGGGGACGGTGCAGCGTGGCCAGCGGCACGAACCGGCGGCAGGGCAACTGCTCCGCGATCTGCTCCCCGATCGTAAACGGAATGGTCGGGTCCTGCTCGCCCCAGATGAGGAGCACCGGCTGCTTCAACTCGGTGAACCGTCCTCGGAGGGCCGCAAAATCAAACTCCTCGAGGACCCGCCGCGCGGACCGCCCGGTATTGGAGTCGGCCGCGGGCTCGTAGTCGCGCGCGTCCGCCGGCTCGGCCAGCCAGACGCTGTCGTGAACCGGCAGTACGAACGAGATGGCCGAGACGACCCAGTGGGTGGCCGGGGATGCGATCCCGCCGGTATCGGTCAGCAGGGCATTGATGCCGGCGCCGGCGGGATCAATCAGTATCGCGGCGACCACCCGGTCGGGGTGATCGAGTGCCAGCCCCGCGGCGATCTGGCCGCCCATCGAGTGTCCTACGACCACGACCGGTCCCTGGGTATGCTGGGTCAGGAAATCTCCGAGCCAGCGCGCATAGGCGGGATAATCGTACCTGGTGTCCGGTTTGTCACTCAGTCCGAAGCCCGGCAGATCGAGGGCCACGACGCGATAGTGCCGAGTGAGGCGGTCGAGGACCAGGCGCCAGGCGAGCAGCGACTCGCCGTATCCGTGCAGCAGCACCAGCGTCGTGTCCCCGTGGCCGGCTTCGAGGACCCTGAGCCTCAGGCTGTCGTCGGTCACCCAGGTGGCGCGATGCATGGGGCGGCTGCGATGTGGCTGCCCGAGCCCGATCCAGAGCAGCACCGCGGCACCGAGCGCGACCAGCAAGCGGCGGAAGAGCGTCCTAAGCATCGCACCGCACGACGTGGATGGGGCCGGGCTGGCCGCCGGGATAGTTCTCGCTGGTCAGCACCATGCGTCGGGCATCCAGCCAGTCGATTCCTTCGCCCTGCGGCTCCAGCCCGGCCACGTTGCAAATCACTGGCGTCCCCAGCCGCCCCATCCCGGCCACCGGGAAGAGAAAGATCTCGGTGTAAGTCCGGATCGCGACCGTGCGCCCGTCCGGAGAGCGCGCCGCGTCGGTCACCCAGCGTCCCAGCTTCTTGTCAGGCGCGATCGGAAGCAGCTGTACCAGCACCGCATCCGCCGGCCTGCCGCTGCCGAATGCAGAACTCGCCAGCCGGAAGAGCTTCACGCCACCGCTGCGTCCCTTGGTGACGAGATACACCGCGCCGGCAGCATCCAGCCACATCGCCTCCGTGTCGTGGGGGCCGTCGGGATACCGGACGATGGCGGAATCGAGGTCGAGCGGCGCCGGGTCCGCGGCGCCGCGGAATCGCTCGAACCGGGTCGGCTCCCTGACGCGATAGATCGTGACTGTCTTGTGCCGCTCCTCGTTGTCGCCGGTGTCTCCGATGTAGATGCATGATTCCGCGGGGCACGCGCCGATGCTGATCGCCTCCCAGTCCCGATTTCGCACCCCTGGCACGAGCCAGCGGCCCAGCGGCCGGCCGCTCGAGTCGATGGCGAAGATTACGGGGTCGTTGCCGGAGTCGTTGATCGTGTACAGCACGTGCGGCATCGTGCGGCTGCGGATGACGCCGGAGCTCTCGGTCAGGTCGGGGTCCTGCATGGCGCCGGTCTTCACCGCAACTACCGGCCGCGGAGCGAGGAGCTGGGCGACGGCGGCTGGGGGCAGGAGCAGGGAGAGGAGGCCGGCAGCGAGCAGTCGCATGCCGAATGGTAGCGGGGGTCGGCGGGGCATGTCATCCCGAAGGACAGGCACACTCGAAGGGCCCATCCGAGCTGCTCCGATGGGCCCTTCGATCCTGGGTTCCGTCTTTCCGCGATCAGCGACGGGTGTGCCGCATCTCCATCTGTGCGTGCGGCGCCGGGACCTGCACGGCCACCTGTACGACGTGCGGCGCGGACTTCTCGAAGATGCGCGGATCATAGTCCGAGCGCGGATTCCACAGGACCCAGGAGTGAATGCCGACGTCATTCGCCGCGCGGATCTGGTCCCGCACGAGCTCGGGAGTGTAACGCGGCTGGCCCAGCGTGAATGCCTGGAGGTACGGCCGAATCTCCGCCGTACCGGCGCCCATCTGCCTGGAACGCTCTACACCGTCGGCGAGTGCGTGCTTCACGATGGTGTACGGTTCGCTGTTCGGGTGCGATACGCCGTACATCGCGCGGTAGTAGTGGCTGGGATACACCATCGGCAGCACCACATCCGCAGTCGTGATCAGGTCCTCCCACACCTGGCCGATCCCCATGTCGACCCGCACATTCGTCGTCATGCCGAAGACGTCGATGGTGAAGGGCACGCCGAGCGGCTTCACCCGGTCGCGCAGAAGCCGGAGGTTGCGGCTGACGCCGTTGCGCACGCTCTCGCCGCGGCGGCGGGCGGGAAAGATGGCGTGGGCCATCCGTGTCTTCGGCTCGTCGGGGAAGCGGACGTAGTCGAACTGCACCTCGTTGAAGCCCATATCGACCGCTTCCGCCGCGAGCTGAGCGGCGTAGACCCAGATCGAATCATTGAAGGCGTCGACCCAGGCGAAGTTGAGCCGATCCCGCCACAGGCCGCCGCCGACATCCTGCACCGACCAGTTGGGCTTGCGGGCGGCCAGCAGCGGATCCTTGGCAACCACGATCCGGGCGATGGCATGAATCCCGTGGGCATGCAGGCTCCGCAGCCGCGCCTGGGCGTCCCGGGCGCGAATCTGTCCGTTGGCTCCGATGGCGATAGCGGTCGGGACGCTGGAGCGATAGGTCAGGAAACCGGTGTCGTCCTTGATGTCGACGACGAAGCTGTTGATCTCGGTACTGTCGGCGAGCCTGACCAGATCCCAGAAGCGGGACCCGCCGAAGGCCCAGGCGTTCACATAGACGGCGCGGACGGCACGGGGAGACTGCCGGAGCGGTGGGGCCGGCCAGGCCAGCGGATCGGCGAACCGGGGCCCCAGCGTCAGCAGCGGCTCCGGCAGCAGCAGCTCATCGCCCCAGCCCCGGGAACTCTGGGCTGCGAGTGACGAAGCTGCGATAGACAGGCCGAACGCGACAAACATGGCGCGACGCATGGCGATTTCCCGGCGTGTGAATCAGTACCAATGGCAGAGGGGGCAGCCGTGTGGGCCGCCCCCCTGTCACTTGGCAATAGCCGTGCGCGCGGGAGTGACTAGGGATTGTGGGTGACGCGAATTTCGACGCGTCGATTGGTGGTGCGCGCCGCCTCGGTGGTGTCCGACACAATCAGCGTCTGGGAGCCCCGTCCCACAGAGGTGACGCGGCTCACATCGATGCCCTGACCGACGAGGTACTTCCGCACCACATCAGCCCGCCGCTGCGAGAGGCGGGTGTTATCGGTCGGCACCAGCCGGTCCTGCGCAAAACCATTCACTTCGGCGGTGGCCTTCGGGTCGGCGGCGAGGACCCCGATCACCGAATCGAGGACCGGGAGGGCCTCGGCGGAGAGCGTCGATCCGCGGAGCGCCCAGGTCGAGCCGGGCACGATCCAGGTCTCCTGCCTCGGCGTGGAGTCGACTGGGGCTGGTGGCGGCGCGGCGGCGCAACCGTTGGCATCGACCTGGATGCCCACCTTGGTACCCGGGCACTGGTCCAGACCGTCGAGCACCCCGTCGTTATCGCTGTCCCCGGGGCAGCCGAGTGTGTCTACGGTCGCGCCGGCGGGGGTCAGGGGGCAGCGGTCGAGGCCGTCGAACACGCCATCTCCATCCGAGTCTCCAGGGCAGCCGCGCGCGTCCACCAGGGCACCCTTCGGGGTGTCCGGGCACTGGTCCAGACCGTCGAGATAGCCATCCCCATCGGAATCGGCGGTGCACCCGGCCGCATCCACCGTGGCGCCTTCAAGAGTATTGGGGCAGCGGTCGACGCCATCGGGGACGCCGTCGCCGTCACGGTCGGTGGGACAGCCGCGCTTGTCAACCAGCGCGCCGAGGCGGGTGCCGGGGCAGGCGTCGTAGCGATCGAAGACGCCATCCCCGTCGTTATCGACCAGCGGCTTGCTGCCCAGCATCAGGCTGAGGCCTCCCTGCAGCACGGCGTTGGAGAACTTGAGTGTCGTCAGGCTGCGACTCACGGCGAACTCGTAGCGCATGAGTATCGTCGGGGTCAGGTTGATGCGCGCGCCGGCACCGCCCTGGATCACGCCCGCCGAGCCGCAGGGGCCGGAGCCTGGGACCGAGACGGCGGGACAGGTCCCGAAACTGGTGTGACCGTACCCGCCCTTCACGAAGAACGACGCCCGATCGCCGATCGGAAAGTTTCCGAGCACCCACGCGCCGACGCTGGAGACTGACACCTTCTGGTTGAGCGGCGTGCTGGTGGTCGGCTTGGCGAACGCGCCCTCGAGCTCCACCGAGAGCGGGCCATAGACCCAGTACCCCAGCCGCCCTGCGGCGCCGAAGGTGGATCCCAGCTCCAGCTTGCTGTCATAGAGGTTGTAACCGCCGGCTGCGCTGAGTTCGAGCCGATAGAGCCGCTGGGCCTCCACCGGCGACTGCAGTGCGGCAATAGCGAGGAGGGAAGGCAGCAGCAGGCGAGCGCGCATCGGGACTCTGACGGTACGGGGAACCGGGTGGACCGCTGGATAGTGCCCGCCAGCACGAGGGATGGCAAGTGGAGCCGCGCCCGGCGCGCCGGCGGCGCACTCTTTCAGGCGGAGGAGGACTGCGTTTAGCTTGTTCGCTGGTGGCTCTGGCGTCCTCCCCCCCACGACCGATTGTGACCGATGCATATCACGATTGAATACTGCGTCGTCTGAAACTACGAATCGCGGGCTACCGGTCTGGTAGCCGAGATTCGGCAGGCATTCCCGGCGGCCGAAGTCCGCCTGGTCGCGTCGTCCGGCGGGGTGTTCGAAGTGACCGTGGACGGGACGCTGATCTTTTCCAAGAAGGGCCTTCGCCGGCACGCCGCGCCGGGCGAGGTCATGCAGCTCCTTCGGCAGAGGACAGGCTAGTCGCTGATGCGCATCGCCATCTCGACCGGCGG
>JBDTTN010000087.1:0-8294 GCA_039930625.1 Gemmatimonadota bacterium
TTGGCGGACTCGCGATCGAGCCACTCGCCATCGAGGTACACCAATGGTGCGGGAGCAGCCTTGGGGGCGTTGCCGGGAATTATTCGGGTGGTGGTCGCCGTCATCATCAAACCATGGCTGGGGAAGTCGTCGTACCGCTCTGGCAGAGGGAAATCTGCCTGAGGGGACCGGACGAAGGTAGGGGCGTGATTGCCGGGGATGGGAGGGAGGGCAATATTCCGAGTGAGGGCGGTGGGACTCGAACCCACGACCTAGAGATTAAAAGTCTCTTGCTCTACCCGTTGAGCTACGCCCCCGCACGGTCCCAAACGTGGGGCTCTCTCTGGGGAAACTCAAGGCCACACCTGCACTGGAGGTCCCGGATGCGCACGGCCACTCCCATGGTGCTGCTGTCCCTGCTGCTCAGTACGGCCGTCACGCCGCTCCACGCGCAGGGTCCTGACGACGAACGCTGGCAGATCACGACCGAGAGTGGCGCGTACATCTGGGACATTCGGCTGGTACGGCTCGCCGGCGATTCGGTGATCTACCGGCAGGCCGACACGCTGGGCAGCGTGAGCGTGCAGCAGGTCAAGGAGGTACGCCTCATCCGCAAATCCGAGGTGCGCCTGGGCGACGGCCCCGCCGGGGCCATGGGGGCCCTCACCGGCGGCGATGACGAGGTGTTCGATCTCACCACCCTCGATTACGCGGCACGGTTGCGTGCCATACAGCAGATCTTCCTGCTGCACCCGACCAAGTAGCCCCGCGCCGTCCACGACTCCTCTTCCACCAGCAAGGCAGGCTGGGACGATGGAGGCGGCCCCCACCCCCGTGACCATGACCGACTGGAACCTCCTCGCGGACCAGAGCCTCCGCGGCAGCGCCCCGACAAGGGAGCAGGCGCTCGCGGTCCTGACCTCCACGGACGACGAGTTGCTGCCGGTGCTGCACGCCGCCTTCAGGATCCGGCAGCAGTATCACGGCCGAGATGTGCGCATCCACGTCCTCAAGAACGCCAAGAGCGGGCTCTGCCCTGAGGATTGCTCGTTCTGCAGCCAGTCGGTGAAATTCGCGACGGGGGTAGAGCGCTATCCGCTGCAGTCAGTCGAGGAACTGGTGGCTGGCGCCCGCGAGGCCGCCGCCATGGGCGCGGTGAAGTACTGCATGGTCACGAGTACCCGTGGACCGTCGGAGCGGGACCTCGACGTCATTTGTGAGGCAGTCCGGCGGATCAAGGCGGAGCTCAATATCAACGTCTGTACCTCCCTCGGGCTGCTCAAGGAGGGGCAGGCGGAGCGGCTCGCGGCGGCGGGGGTCACGCGGTTCAATCACAACCTCGAGAGTTCGCGGTCGCACTTTCCGGAGATCTGCAGCAGCCACAGCTATGACGACCGGATCGCCACGGTGCGCGCGGCGAAGGCCGCCGGGATGGAAGCCTGCTGCGGCGGGATTATGGGGATGGGCGAGTCGTTGGAGGACCGGGTGCAGCTGGCGTTCGAGCTCCGCGCGCTTGAGGTCGAGTCGATCCCGGTCAATTTCCTCGATCCGCGCCCGGGGACCCCGCTCGTCGCAACGCCGCGGCTGTCGCCACACGACTGCCTTCGCGCTCTCGCCATGTTCCGGTTCGTCAATCCGCGTCGCGATATCAGGGTCGCGGGGGGACGCGAGGTCAATCTCCGGCAGCTGCAGCCGCTGGCACTCTATCCCGCAAATTCGATCTTCTGCAACGGCTACCTGACCACGCCGGGCCAGGGCCCCGAGGCAGACACCCGCATGATCGCGGATGCGGGCTTTCGGGTCGCCGAGCTGGTGCCGGCCCTGTAGGCGCGCACGGCCGTGCGCGCCTGCTGGGCCGGCCACCGTCCATCCCCGCCATGTCCCCCGACATTGAAACGCTGGCAACCTGGGACGATGCCTATCTCTGGCATCCATTCACGCCGCACAGCGTGTATCGCGACGAGGATCCGCTGCTGGTCGCGGCCGGCGAAGGCAACTACCTGATCGACACGTCGGGACGCCGCTATCTGGACGGCGTGGCCTCGCTCTGGTGCAATCTCTTCGGTCACCGGAGGCCGGAGATCGACGCCGCAATCCGGGCCCAGCTCGATCGGATCGCGCACAGCACGCTGCTCGGCAACAGTGCAGTCCCCGCGATTCAACTCGCGCAGCGGCTCATCGCGATCGCGCCGAAGGGGCTCACCCGGGTCTTCTTTTCCGACGACGGTTCCACGGCGGTCGAAGTCGCGCTCAAGATGGCGCTGCAGTTCTGGCAGCAGCACGACGGCGGCCGCGAGAGGCAGCGCGACCGTTTTGTCACCCTTTCGCTCGCGTACCACGGCGACACGGTCGGTTCGGTCTCGCTGGGCGGCATCAGCCTGTTCCACGAGCGCTACAGTCCGCTGCTGTTCGAGACGATCAAGGCGCCGGCGCCCTATTGCTACCGCTGTCCACTCGGTCTCGAACGGGCCACCTGCGCGCTCGACTGCATCTCTCAATTCGAACAGATGGTGCGGGCCGAAGGCGAGAGAGTCGCCGCGATCGTGATCGAGAGCGGGGTACAGGGCGCGGCTGGGATGGTGGTGCAGCCGGAGGGATTCCTGCGCCGCGCCCGCGCGGTGGCGGACGAAGTGGGGTGCCTGTTGATCCTGGATGAAGTGGCGACCGGGTTCGGACGCTCGGGAAGGATGTTTGCGTGCGAGACCGAGGACGTCTCGCCGGACCTGCTCTGCCTC
Source organism: Gemmatimonadota bacterium (assembly GCA_039930625.1). Taxonomy (GTDB): domain Bacteria; phylum Gemmatimonadota; class Gemmatimonadetes; order Gemmatimonadales; family GWC2-71-9; genus JADJOM01. The sequence continues at coordinate 2,715 of JBDTTN010000087.1, forward strand.
GCGAAGGGTCTGACGGGCGGCTACCTCCCGATGGCGGCGACCCTCGCCACGGAGCAAATCTTCAGGGCGTTCCTCGGGCCTCCCGCGGAGGGGCGCACTTTCTTCCACGGCCACACCTACACCGGCAACGCACTTGCCGCCGCGGCCGCGCTCGCGACGCTCGACATCTTCGTGAATGACGACGTACTCGCGACCCTGCCGGGCAAGATTGCCCGCCTGACGAGTGAACTCGCGAGGCTGAGTTCGCTCCGGGCGGTCGGCGATATCCGCCAGTTCGGGCTCGCGGCGGGTATCGAACTGGTGGCGGATCGCGACGCGAAGACCCCTTTCCCGCCGGGGGAACGCCGGGGAATGCGGGTCTGCCGGGCCGCACGGGCACGGGGGGTCTTCCTTCGGCCGCTCGGAGACACCATCATCTGCATGCCTCCGCTGTCGATTACCGACGCGGAAATCGTCCACCTCGTCGATGCCATTGCCCATGGCATCCGGGAGACCTGTCCATGACACCTCCCCCGAAGCAGCGTGCCTCACCGACCCGCACGTCGCGGCCGTCCGCGGCGACGCGGGAGGAGGAGACCATGCCGGTCACTCCGCCGGTGACGCTCATCGTCGGGACCGATACCGGGGTCGGCAAGACCTGGATCACCTGCGCGCTCGCGTCTGCGCTCAAGGATGCCGGACAGGAAGTGATCGCGGTGAAGCCGATCGAGACCGACTGCCTCGATCCGCCCAGAGCGGATGAGGACGGAATCCGGCTGGCGGAGGCGACGGGGCAGTCGGGGCCGAAGCGGGCGCTGGTACGGCTCCCCGGCCAGGTAGCTCCGGCAATCGCCGCCGACCTGGCGGGAGTGACGATCGACTACGATGATCTCGTCGCCCGGATCCGGGCGCTGGCTGCACCGGAGACATTGCTTCTGGTGGAGGGCGCGGGTGGTTTGCTTTCGCCCCTGACCTGGAACGACAACCACCTCGACCTCGCCCACAGTCTGGATGCCAGGGTGCTGCTGATCGCCGCGGACCGCCTGGGCACCATCGGGCACACCCTGATGGCGCTGCGGGTGCTGCAGGCGGAGAAGGTGCCTGTGTTAGGTGTCGTCCTCAACCAGCCCGGCGAGCCGGACGACAGCACCAGGACGAACGCCGGGGCGCTCGCCCGCCTGGCCGAGAGCACCGCCTTCGTCACGGTGCCCAACCTGCATGACCCGGAGCGGGCCGCGCTCGCGGTGAAGGAAGTGGCGGGTTGGCTACTGCCCTAGCCGCGCCAGGACGGCCTCGATGTCCCCCCGGGTGGCCGAGTCGCTCGCCTGCCCGAGGAGAGCGCTGAGCCGCGGTTTGGCCACACCCGCTGGCACGCCGAAGCGGAATGCCTGCAGCGCCAGCTTCCGGGCGGTCGCTCGCAGGGAGAGGGCCAGCTGCCCGAGCAGGTCCAGTGCCCGCGAGGAGCCGGCGGCGCCAAAGGCCGCGAGGGCAAACGCGCCGCCGTTGGTCCGATCCGCGACCGCAGCGACCGCTTCCATCAGGGTGGAATCCTTCATCTCCACGGCGGCAAACGCCGCCGCGTCGCTGATCGCGTCCCGATACGAGGTCGTGGCAAGCGCGGTCCGCACCAGCGGCCGTGCAGCGGCTGGATCGAGCCGCGCGAGCGTGCGCAGCGCTGCTCCCCGAACGACGTCACTGCCATCGTGCCCCCAGGTCTCGCGCACAGCCTGCAGTACCTCAGGCGTCGGGAATCCGCCTAACGCCTCTGCGGCGCTGGCCCGGACCTGCGCCGAGGAGTCGGCCAGTCCCTGCAGGAGCGCCGCGCTCACTCCCGGACCGGTGAACTGCGCCAGCGCTCCGATGGCCTGAATCCGGGTCAGGAAGTAGTCCGCGCTCGTCGCCGCCCACAGCAGCGCCGCCAACGCCTCCGAGTCGCTCTTCCGTTCGCCGAGTTGGGCGATCACCCAGTTGCGGTTCCAGAGGTCGGGATCCTTCGCCAGTTGGGTCGCGAGCCAGGTCGTGGGCTGATCGAAGGTGAGCCGCTTGAGAATCCGATTGCCATCATCAAACACCACCATGGTCGGAGCGGAATGGACGCCGGCGACGTGAATCACCTGTTCCCGGCCTTCGAGGGCCGTCTGCAGCGTGACATCTCCCGTCTTGGTGCCAACGCGGACGGTCAGCGGCATCCGGAAGGCTTCAGGCGTCTCAAACCGGAAGCCGGTGCTGTCTGCCGGCAGGGTATCCCGCTGGGTCTGCGCGACGGTCAGCGTCACCGTGGCGATGGTGGAATCCCAGTTGGCGCTCACCTGAAATTCCGGGAAGCCCGCGCGATAGACCCACTGGTCCCAGAACCAGTCGAGGTTTTCGCCGGTGGCATCGAGGAAGGCCTGGCGCAGGTCGTCGCTCGTGGCGACACCGTAGGCGTGATCGGCAAGATAGCGATGCACGCCGGCCCAGAAGCGCCGCTCACCCAACTGCTTCTTGAGCATCTCCAGTACCAGCGCGCCCTTGGGATAGATGTTGTTGGAGCCGAGTGAGGCGAGCGGCATCCGCCGACGGCCATCGATCCGCATGAACTGCTCGTACTCGTCCATGTAGTAGTCGTCTTCGGCCTGCCGACCCCGCTTCGTGCCCCAGTACTGTCCCGGCATGAACTCCGCGAACCCCTCGTTGAGCCACATGTTGGCCCAGTTCGCCGTCGTCACGTAGTCCCCGAACCACTGGTGAGCGAGCTCGTGCGGGATCAGGATGTGCTGGTACCAGGGCCGGTCGGCGTAGGCGCGTGCGTCAGGCAGCCAGTCCACCAGCGTCGTCGCGCTGACGTTCTCCATCCCACCGAAGAAATCGGCCACCGTAGTCTGGGCATACTTGGCCCAGGGATAGCTGATTCCGGTGAGCCGGGAGTAGATCTCGATCATGTCCGGGGTCACCCGGAAAAGCGGCCGGGCGCGCGCGCTGTCCTCCCGGTAGACGTAGTAGTCGACCGGCACCGTTCGCCAGCGATCGGGGAGCTTGACCAGCGGCGCCACGATGAGCGAGACCAGATACGTTGCGGAGGGGCGCATCTGCCTCCAGTGCATCGTCCGGGTGCCGTCCCGGTGCTTCAGATCGGCGGTCAGGCTGCCGTTGGAGATCGCGGTGAAACCCTTCGGCACCGTGGCAATGAGCTCCCACGTCGCCTTATCGTTGGGAAAGTCGTAGGTGGGAAACCAGTCGTGGTTGTTGTCGTCCTCCCCCTGGCTCCAGATCTGGCGGGGGCGGCGCGGCGGCAGGGTATCGGCATCGATGAAAGTGAGCCCGGCTCCGTTCTTCACCCGACCGAGGTAGCTGATCGTGAACCGGACGGTATCGCCCAGTGCGACCGGCTTCGCGAGGTGCACAACCAGCGTGTCGCGTACATGCTCGAATGCCAGCCGTGGCGAGCTCACGTCCCTGACGCCCGAGCGGCCACCTGTGTACACGTCCGTGACGGTGAGCAGCGCTCCTGCGTCAAGCACGACCGAATCGAACGCCGGCCGGAGCGCGCGCAGGGTGACCATCACTCGTCCCCCGAAACTCAGGCTGTCCCAATCAAAGCGGCCGACCTCGATCCGCTGGTGCAACAGATCGTAGTCGTGGCTTCGGCTGTAGTGGTCGTTAGCCATCCGTTCGGTGTTGCTGGCCGATCGGGCCACAAAAGGAGTCTGCTGCGAGAGGACCGGCTGGGCCTGTCCGATGATGCAGGCCGCGAGCAGCGCGAGGCGGTGGGTTCGCATGGGGTCAGAGCCTGATGGAGTACTGGGAGAGCGGAGCGAAGCTTCTGCGGTGATGCGCGGTCGGCCCGAGGCCGGCAAGCGCCTCGGTGTGACGGGGAGTGCCGTAGCCGGCGTTGCTGTCCCAGCCGTAGCCCGGATGGCGCCGCGCCAGGCGGCGCATGAGCTCGTCGCGCAATTCCTTCGCGATGATGCCGGCCGCCGCGATCGAATAGCAGAGCGCGTCGCCGTCCACCAGGGCGTTGTGCTCGAAGCCGCACTCCGGCATCGGGAGACCATCCAGGAGGATGCGATATCCGGTCGCCCCGCCGCGGAGCGCCTTGTCCCGGAATCCCGCGGAGACCAGGAGGCGGACCACGGCCCGGCGCATGGCGAGTGCGGTGGCGCGACGGATATTCAGACGGTCGATCTCGCGGACCGAGGCGGCTGCGACCGCGATGGCGAGTGCCGTCGTGCGGAGCCCTGGAAGCAGCGCCGCCCGCTGGCGGGCGCTGAGGGTCTTGCTGTCGCGCACACCGCGCACCGGCACCGCATAGGGGGGAAAGGCGACGGCCGCTGCCACCACTGGACCAGCCAGGGGGCCGCGGCCAACCTCGTCAACACCGATGAGCAGCGCGCGGCTGGACCAGGCCTCTTCCTCGCGCACGAGGGAGGGCGCCAGTCCGCCGGCGGCCACGGCTAGTTCTCCCGCTTCTCCTTGATGCGGGCGGCCTTGCCGCTCACATGCCGGATGTAGTACAGCTTCGCGCGACGGACCCGGCCGCGACGCACGACCTCGATGGTCGCGAGGCTCGGGCTGTGCAGCGGAAAGACCCGCTCGACGCCGACACCGGCCGAGACCTTGCGGACGCGAAAGGTCTCGTTGATCCCGCCGCCGCGCTTGCCGAGGCAGAGTCCCTCGAAAGCCTGCAGGCGCTCCTTGTCGCCTTCGCGAACCCGCACCATCACCTTGATGGTATCACCCGGGAAAAATTCCGGGATATCCGTCCGCATGCCCTCGCGGGCCACTGCTGCCATCCGATCCATGGAATCCTCTCCTCGTATTGCGCGCGCATCCGGGCGCGCTTGCTGAACTCGATCCAACAGTATGTCAGGCTCGCCGACGGCGCGCCCTAGCAATCTTTTTCGCGATGCTCGACCCACAGGTCGGGCCGCCGTTCCGCCGTCAGCCGTTCTGCTTCTGCCTGGCGCCACGCGGCGATGTCCGCGTGGTTCCCCGAGAGCAGCACGTCCGGCACCGCCTGACCCTCGAACACCGGCGGCCTGGTATAGCTCGGCGGACTCAGCAACCCGTCGTAGTGCGAATCACCCGCCGCCGATTCGTGATCGCCGAGGACGCCGGGGAGCAGGCGTACCACGGCATCGATCACACAGGTCGCCGCCAGCTCCCCGCCGGAGAGCACGAAGTCGCCAATCGACAGCTCCTCGGTAGCCAGCCCATCAGCGACCCGCTGGTCCACATCCTTATAGTGGCCGCAGAGAAGCGTGAGCCTCTCGCCGAGCGACAGCCGCACCGCATCCTGGTGGGTGAACCGCCTGCCCCGCGCTGACAGCAGCACGATCGGCCCACGACGGCTCTCCTCGTCCAGCGTCCCGACCGCTTCAAAGAATGGCTCGGGCTTCAGGACCATCCCGGCGCCACCACCGTAGGGATAGTCATCCACCGTGTGGTGCCGGTCGTGGGTGAACTCGCGCAGCTGCAGCAGGCGGTAACTCACCTTGCCCGCCGCCGCGGCCCGCCCCGGAATGCTCGCCTCGAGATAGGGGGCGATGACTTCCGGAAAGAGCGTCACGACGCTGATGCGCATCACAGGTCCAGCAATCCCTCCGGGAGCGCGACCACCAG
>JBDTTN010000088.1:0-8275 GCA_039930625.1 Gemmatimonadota bacterium
AAGGGTGTCGGGCAGGGAACCGGTCTCGGCCTGGCCACCTGTTACGGCATCATCAAGCAGAGCGGCGGCCACATCAGCGCGTACAGTGAACTTGGCCGCGGCACGACCTTCAAGATCTACCTGCCGCAGGTTCAGCGTTCAGCCACGCCCAGGACCCAGCCCGGGGAGCCGCTCGGCCTGCCGCGTGGCCATGAGACGATCCTCCTCGTGGAGGACGATCCCGTACTGTGCGAGATGGCGGCGATTCTGCTGCGGCGGCTGGGCTACGAGGTGTTGGCGGCATCGGGCGGTACCGAAGCCCTCCGGCTGGTGGAGCGCCGCGGTGCCGAACCGATTCAGCTGCTCTTCACCGACGTGGTCATGCCCAATCTGGATGGCAAGCAGCTGGCCGACCGGATACTCGCGTTGTATCCGGCGACCAGGGTGCTGTTCACCTCCGCGTATACCGAGAATACGATCGTGCATCAGGGCGTGCTCGGCGCCGGGGTGGCGCTGCTGCAGAAGCCATTTACACCGAACGCCCTGGCGCACAAGTTGAGGGAAGTGCTGGACCGGGGCTGACGCGGCCCGACTCACTGGCCGATCTCCCCAACCCGCCACATGTTTGGTTCGCCGCCGCCAGGACGCGAGGTGCGGCGCCATTCCCCGCGATCGACGGAGATACCGATGTGCGGCATCATTGCGATGTTCTCGCGGCGTGATCCGATCGCCCGCGAAGCCCTCGAACGCGGCACCCACGCGCTCTATCATCGAGGGCCCGACGGCCAGCGTTACTGGGTCTCGCCCGACGGACGGGTCGGGCTGGGTCACGCCCGGCTGAGCATCATCGACCTCGCCGCCGGCAATCAGCCGATCGCGAGCGAGGACGGCCGTACCCAGATCATCGTGAACGGCGAGTTCTACGGCTTCGAGGCGATCCAGCGCAACCTGGAACAGCAGGGTCATCGGCTCCGCACTCATTCCGACAGCGAGATCGCGCTGCATCTCTACGAGGATCTCGGTACCCACGCATTGCACCAGCTGCGTGGCGAATTTGCGCTGGTGCTCTGGGACGAGAGCCACCGGACCCTGTTCGCGGCGCGTGACCGCTTCGGCATCAAGCCGCTGTTCTACGCGGTGTACCAGGGCACGCTCTATCTCGCCTCCGAAGTCAAAGCCCTCTTTGCGGCAGGTGTCCCGGCTCGCTGGGATCAGGAATCAGTGCACCACAGCACCGACCTCGGTGGCAGTCCGATCCGGACGCTGTATCACGGCGTCTACCAGGTGCCCCCGGGCCACTACCTGCTCGCGACCGAACGACACCTGCAGCTCGCCCGCTACTGGGACTTCGACTATCCCCATCGCGAGGCCGCCCGGCAGCCGCGCTCCGATGGCGAGTACGCCGAAGAATTCCGCGCGGCACTGGACGACGCGGTGCATGTCCGGCTCCGCGCCGACGTGCCGGTCGGGTGCTACCTGAGCGGCGGGCTCGACAGCTGCGCGGTCCTCGGGATGGCCGCAAAGCACCACGCCGAGCCGATCCACGCCTTCACGCTCACCTTCGACCGGGCGGAGTACGATGAGGGGGCGATCGCCCGCGAGATGGCGGCGCATGCCAATGCCCGCTTCTACCCGATCCCGATCCGGCAGGACGACCTCGCCGATCACTTCGCCGATGCGACGGCCCAGTCGGAGACCTTCTGCCTGAACGCGCATGGCGTCGCCAAGTACCTGTTGAGCCGCGCGGTGCGCGATGCCGGCTACAAGGTGGTCATCACTGGCGAAGGCTCGGACGAGATCCTGGGCGGGTACGCACATTTTCGCCGGGACATGCTGTTGTACAACAATGAAGGGCAGGACCCCGCGGCAATCCCGGGGCTGCTCGCGGAGCTGGACGCCGCCAATCCCGTCTCCCGCGGGCTGCTGCTGCCTGACGGAGAGTCCGCTCCGATGGAGAGTGTGAAGCGGATCCTCGGCAATGTACCGTCCTGGTTCGAGGTCTTCTCCGCTCGAGCGGTCAAGATGCAGCCGCTGCTTGCGCCAGCCTTTCGGAAGCGGTTCCAGGGACGGGAGCCGTTCCGTGACCTGCTGAGCAGCCTCGATGTCCGAGGCCAGCTTTCCGGTCGAGAGCCGGTCCACCAGTCGCTCTATCTCTGGTCGAAGACCGCGCTCCCCGGCTACATCCTCACCGTGCTCGGCGACCGGATGGAGATGGCACATTCGATCGAGGGGCGCGTGCCGTTCCTCGATCACCCTCTCGTGGAGGTGCTCCGGTCGCAGCCGGTCGCGCAGAAGATCCGGGGGATGACGGAGAAGTTCGTGCTGCGGGAAGCGGCGCGTCCGGTGATCATCGATCAGGTATACCGGCGGCAGAAGCATCCCTTCCTCAGCCCGCCCGCGACGCTCCATCCGGGGGAGCGGTTGCATACGCTGCTGCAGGACACCCTGCGCGGTCCGGCGCTGCGGGCCCTGCCCTTCTTCGATCGCCGCGAAGTGCTCAGTCTCCTCGACAAGCTCCCGACAATGAGCCAGGGATCGCGGGTCGCCTACGACCAGATCCTCATGATTCTGCTGAGCGCATGCGTGCTGCAGGAGAGGTATCGGCTGGCGGCGTGACGCAGGCGCCGTCCACACCACTTCGAACCGACCAAGACATCGCACCAACGCTGACGAGCGGCCCGCAGTAGTAGATGAGCGAAGTTGACAGGGCTGACCCGGACAGAATGGCTCGGAGCGCAGGTGAATCGTTACCGGACCGACGCGGAGACCATCGGCATGTCGCTGCCGTGGTCGCAGGTGCCGTTGCTGTTGCAATTGATCGGCCTCGGTGTGCTGCTGAGCCTCGGCGGACAGTATGGCGCCCTGGCGCTGCTCCTGCCGGTGGTTCGCATGCAGTGGAGCGGTGTATGGACAGCGTGGCGGCGGGCAGCGAGCGAGTGGCCGCCATTGCCACTGCCCGCGCGCCGAGTCGCCATCCTGCTGCTGATCGCGCTGGCACTGGTGGTCGCGCGGGTCGAGGGGCAGGCGCCGGCCCACGGAAAGCATGCGGTGGAGTCCTGTCAGGACTCCTTGCCGGTGATCTACGACCGCATCGCCCCTGCGGTGGTTTCCATTGGCGCGATGTCGATCGATCCCTACGACGTTGATCATCGGCTCGACCGGGTGACCGGATCCGGCCTCATCGTGGACAGCACCGGGCTCATTCTCACCAACTCACACGTGGTCTTCGGCCGGCAGGTCATCACCGTCACGCTCGACGAGGGAGAGACGGTGCGAGCCACCCTGATCGGTGCCGATCCGATCTTCGATATCGCCCTGCTTCGCATTCCCCCGCCTGACAGTGGCCAGTTTCCGGTTGCGCCATTGAGTGACCGCGGCGACCTCCGGATCGGTGCCGAGGTCTACGCCATCGGCAATCCACTGGGGCTCAATCAGACACTCACTCGCGGAATTGTCTCCGCCACCGACCGACTCCTGCCGGGCTCGGGATGGTCACTGACGGAGCCGTTGATCCAGACCGACGCGGCGATCAATCCGGGCAGCTCCGGCGGACCGCTGGTGGATCGCTGCGGGCGGGTGGTGGGGATTACGACGGCGATGCTGCAGGAAGCGCAGAACATCGGGTTCGCGGTCCCGATCCAGCTCGCGCGCGCGGTGATCCCGGAGCTGTTGGCGCAGGGCCATGTGGGCAGGCCCTGGCTGGGCGTGCAGGGCCAATTCGTGATGCCGGTTCTGAAGGAGCTGCTCCGGCTTCCGCTGGTCGACGGACTGCTCGTGGAGGCGCTCGACCCGGGGAGCCCGGCGGAACGGGCGGGACTGCGCGGCGGGTTCTGTGAACTCTCCATGAATGGCCACCCCGTGTTGCTCGGCGGCGACATTATCACCCAGGTGAACGGCATACGGCTGGATTCAGCCGCGAGCCTTACCTCGGTGTTGAGTGAAATCAAGGTGGGAAGCATGCTGCACCTCACTCTGATGCGAGCGGGCCAGGAGCTCAGCCAGGATGTGAGCGTCGCGGAACGTCCCAGCCGGATGAGCGATCAGGGCGCCAGGCGAGCGTCGGCGGCGAAAGGGGAAGTGGTGGGAGCGGGGTGGACGACGGGGTTTTGAGTATCGAGTGCAGTGTAAGGCTGACAACACCCCCTCCTCCCGTTTCCTCCTGTCTTCGCGCCCTTCCTCCTTCCCGCCTTCCCCTGATCTACTCTCTCCTCAGCGCCACCATCGGGGCGACGCCTGCGGCACGCCGCGCGGGGATGTAGCCGGCCAGCGCCGCGACGGCGACCAGGAGTGCGATGGTGAGGACTATCGTCATCGGATCGGTGGTGCCGACCCCGAAGAGCTGACCCCGTAAGAGCTGCGCGGCGGCGAGCGCCGCGGGCACACCTGCCAGCAATCCCAGCCCGATCAGCGACTCAGCGTTAAGCCGCCAGCCGCGAGCGGTCAGCCGGAAAGTGTGCCCGGTCAGGGGGACTCGGACGTCAGCAAGCATGCAGCAGCCGATACCTCCCCGAGAATAGCCCATGACACCTCGCAGCCTCAGCTACCTGCTCCTCGCCCTCGTCGCCTGTGACGGGGCCAGCGGTCCCGGCGACTCCTTCAAGGGCCTCGATGCCGCCACGGCCACCATCGCGGTGGGTGACACCCACAATTGCCTCCTCGATCCATCCGGAGCGGCAGTGTGCTGGGGTAAGGGGACCGATGGCGAACTCGGGGCCGACTCCACCCCCGACATCGCCGGACCCGCACCGGTGAGCGGAGGGCATGTCTTCTCGGCGCTCGCGGTCGGTCGCTACCATAGCTGCGGCCTCACACCGCAGGGCGCGGCCTGGTGCTGGGGTTCGGACCGGGATGGCCAACTGGGAGCCGGTGCCGCTCCGGCGGGAAGCTGCGCCGGCGATCCCTGCGCAACCGCGCCGATACCGGTTGCCCTCAACCTGAGCTTCACCGACCTGCTCGCGAGCGGCTCGGAAACCTGCGGTCTGACTGCCGACAGCACCGCCTGGTGCTGGGGCCTGAACGACTTCGGACAACTCGGCGCCACAGTCGTAGGGACCTGTCCCGATGGCCCCTGCAGCCGGGATCCGGTCGCGGTGTCGGGGGGGCACCATTTCGCCCGACTGAGCGTGAGCGGCGCGGGCCACGCATGCGGGCTCCATGCGGATGGGCAGGCCTGGTGCTGGGGCCTCAACCATCAGGGACAGCTCGGCGCAGACAGCGTGGTGGACTACGTCGAGCAACCGCTGCGCGTCGCGGGCGGACTCCGATTCCGCCAGTTGAGCGCCGGCGGCCTGCACACCTGCGGGCTCACCGGGGATGGAACCGCCTGGTGCTGGGGGATCGACGTGCTGCCATTGAAGAACACCGGCGATCTCAGCTACTACGTCCCTAACAAGGTCGCGACGCCGCTTCGCTTCGCGGCGATCGAGTCGGGACGGGTGTCGGAATGCGCGCTCACCAGTGACGGCGCACCGTACTGCTGGGGGGCCAATGCCGCAGGGGAGATCGGGACGACTCCCATCGGCAGCACCTACCGGTTCGACGCCCCGGTCGCCGTTGGCGGTGGCCTGCAGCTGCTGGAACTTCGGGGGGAGATGCAGACCTACTGCGGCCGCGCTGCAACCGGCGCGGTGTATTGCTGGGGACAGGGCACCAGCGGACAGCTCGGCGCGGGGTCGGTCAACAGCCCGGTGCCACTCATGGTGCCGGGGACGTAGCGGGGCCGCCGCGCTTCGAACCGCGCCCCACTCAGCGGCACCGGCGAGACCAGGTTGATGTTCTGCCGAGCCGGCCGATTCGCTCCCGACCGCGGATTCCCGTACTATTGAGGGCGACCCGCTCCCCCCTCTGAGAAGATCCGCGTGCCCGACCTCCGGACCCTGCTGCAGGATGGACTCGCCGGCCGCTACACCATAGAGCGTGAGCTGGGGCGTGGCGGGATGGCCACCGTCTTCCTGGCGCACGACCTCAAGCACGATCGCGACGTGGCGCTCAAGGTGCTGCATCCGGAGCTCACCGCCGCTCTCGGCCCGGAACGATTCCTCCGCGAAGTCCGCATCGCCGCACATCTGCAGCACCCTCACATCCTGACGCTGATCGATTCGGGCGAGCTCCCCCCTCCAGGCGGGACCGGGCAGGGGCTGCTCTACTACGTCATGCCCTTTGTAGACGGCGAGAGTCTTCGCGTCAGGCTGGTCCGGGACAAGCAGCTCTCGGCAGGCGAGACCGCGCGCATTCTCCATCAGGTGCTCGACGCGCTGGCCCACGCGCACCGGCAGGGAATCGTGCATCGGGACATCAAGCCGGAGAACATCATGCTGGCCGGACGGCACGCGATGGTGGTGGATTTCGGCGTCGCCAAGGCGGCGACCGCTGCCGCCGCGAACGAGGTGGCCGTCGGCGGCAATCTCACCACCATGGGCCTCGCGGTCGGGACGCCGGCCTACATGTCGCCCGAGCAGGCGGCAGGTCAAACAACGGTAGATGGCCGCGCCGACCTGTACGCCGTGGGTGTGTTAGGCTACGAGATGCTCTGCGGCGGGCCGCCCTTCACGGGGATGACGCCTCAAGCCATCCTCGCCGCGCAGGTGACAAAGGCGCCCCCGCCGCTTGGTCCGCTCCGGCCGGATGTAGCGCCGGCCTTTGCGGCAGCGATCATGCGCTGCCTGGAGAAGGACCCGGCGGCCCGCTGGCAATCGGCCGAAGAGCTGCTGGCACAGCTCGAATCCTTCAGCACCCCGGGCGCGGGGACTGTCGCGTCGCAGCAGACCCGGCGCGGGACTTCCGAATGGTGGGATCCGCGGATGTGGATCGCGGCGGGGCTTCTCGTCGCGGTGATCGGCCTGGGGCTGTGGCTCGGTCCCGGGCGGCGGGCCCGCGAGCGGTCCTGGGCGCGCGACCAGGCGATCCCCGAATTGTTGACGCTGAGCGAGGCGGGGGACTGGGAGGCGGCGTACGCTTTGGCTCGGAGAGTCGAAGCAATCCTTCCCGGCGATTCACTCTTCAATGCGATGCGACCCAGATTTGCCCGGCGGTACAGCGTACGCACCGCTCCCGCCGGCGCCGAAGTATGGCGCAAGGGGTACGATGGGACGGACACCGGGTGGGTGCTGCTCGGCCGCACCCCGCTCGAGAGCGTGCTGGTCGCCAACAGCGGCAGCGGCGGTCAGTTGCTCGACGCCAATCGCCTGAAGATCGAGACCCCTGGCTACCGGACGCTCGATCTTGTCGGGTTCCCGTTCCGGGATTCGGTGATCAGCCTCGATCGGGATGGATCGATTCCGGCGGAGATGGTGCGGATCGCCGGGGGCGCCCTCGGGGTGCAGTACCCGGGATTTGAGGGAGTCGAGCCGATCACCCTGAGTGATTATCTGATGGACCGCTTCGAAGTCACCAATGTCGAGTTCAAACAGTTCGTGGACAGCGGCGGATATCGGCGCCGCGAGCTGTGGGACCAGCCGATCGTGATGCAGGACCGAACCCTCCCGTGGGATCGGGCGATCGCGCTCATGGTTGATCGCACCGGACGGACCGGGCCCGCCACCTGGGAAGGGGGAGAGTATCCGGCGGGCGAGGACAACCATCCGGTGGCCGGCGTGAGCTGGTACGAGGCGATGGCATTCGCGCGATTCAAGGGGAAGTCGCTGCCCACGGTCTACCACTGGAATCGTGGCGCGAGCGTACGCAACAGCGCGTGGATTGTTCCGGCCAGCAATTTTTCGGGGAAGGGCACCGTACCCGTGGGCAGCCTTCGCGGCATCAGCGCCTTCGGGACCTACGATATGGCCGGCAATGTCAGGGAGTGGTGCGTGAATGCCGCCGGCAGCGAGCGATTCGTGCTTGGCGGCGGCTGGAACGACCCGCCGTACCGCTTCCTCGACAGCTACACCCAGGCGCCATTCGATCGCGCCCCCGGCAATGGCATCCGGCTGGTCAAGTATCTCGGTGCGGATCCCAATCTGGCGCGGGCCGCCCGGCCCCTGGAGCGAACCCTGCGTGATTTCCTGCGGGTGCGGCCGGTAAGCGACGCGGTCTTCGCGGCCTACCGCCAGATGTACGAGTACGACCGGACGCCGCTGAAGCCGAGAATAGTTGAAACGATCGATGAGGGCGACTGGACTCGCGAATTGATTCACATGAACGCCGCCTACAGCGGTGACAGTCTGCTGGCGTATCTCTACCTTCCCAAGCGCGGGGTTCGCCCCTATCCCACGGTAGTGTTCTTCCCGCCCGGGAACGCCATTCGCGATCTCGCGATCCAGAAAATGGAGCCGCGGCACTTCGATTTTCTGCTGAAGAG